>JBAVUB010000532.1:0-3582 GCA_049696575.1 Acidobacteriaceae bacterium
GATCAGGGGACTGGTGCGATGGACAATACGCTGGCTCCGCAGCCTGTCAGCACACAGACGCAACCTCCTGCGCATACGCCCGCACCAGCGGCCAGCTCGCCGGTTCGGACACCGGTGACCGCTCCGTCAGCCGCTCCCAGGACTCCCGCGATTCCGCCGGCATTAACGCCAACGCCTGTGCTACAGCCCGCCGCGGCAACCGCGCCTAGCAGTTTCATGGTGCAGGTCGCGGCGGTGCGGATTCAGACAGACGGCGACATTCTGGTGGATGCGCTGAAGAAGCATGGTTACACCGCGGTGGTGCGGCATGAACCGCAGGATCAGCTGCTGCATATTCAGCTGGGGCCGTTCACCTCGCGTGCCGACGCCATGGCCATGCGCGCGAAGCTGCTCGCCGACGGCTATAACGCGGTGGTGAAGTAGCTCAGTCCCGCATCCACTCCGGCAATCCGGAGGCGATGGCCACCCGCACCGCGGCCATCAAATCTTCCATGCTGGGATAGTCGTGCGGCCGGATGGGCGCGTGAAACACCACTCGCGCAGTTCCAGGAAAGATTCTCAGGCTCCCCTTTTTCATCATTTTCTCCGTGCCTGCAATGGACACCGGCACCACCTGCGCACCCGAGTGCAGCGCCAGGTAGAAGGGCCCTTTTTTGAAGGGTTGCAGCCTGCCGTCGCGGGAGCGCGTGCCCTCCGCGAACGACAGCACGTGAACGCCCGACTGCAGAACCCGCGTCGCGAACTCCATGCTTTCGATGGCGCTCTCTACGCGACCGTCGCGATCCACCGGGATGAAATCGGCCCTCTTCATACCCCAGCCGAGGACGGGAATCTTCATCAGCGAACGCTTGAGGAACGCCGAGCTGCGTTCCGGCAACAGCGGAAGGAGTATCGGCGGGTCGAGATTCGAAACGTGATTGGAAAGGAAGAGGTAGTGCTCGGACGGGTCGAGCGCCTGCTCCCAAATCACTTCGATCCGAATGCCAGCCAGACGCAGGCCAGTGCGAACCACCCACATTGCCCCGCGACAGAGCGGGAGCACATTCTTGCTGACGATCACCCACGACATCGTGACGACGGCGACGGGAAGGCCAAGGACAACCCACGTCGTCAAGAGAACGATGGCGGCAAGCACCGATCAGCTCGGACGACTGCGACGTTCGAGCGCCGCCGGAAGCTTTTCATAGATGCCATCGAAGCCGCCGTTGGAAAGAATGGCGACCACATCGCCGGATCCGAGCCGCGGAGCAAGATTTGTAACAATGGCATCGGCATTTTGAAGGAGCACTGCGTCTTTTCCGGCTCTTTGCAGGGCTGAGACGACATTTTCAGGATGCAGGCGCTGCGCTTTGGGAATCTGCTCGGAATGAAAAACGCCGGCGAGCACGACGTGGTCGGCCAGGGAAAGGCTGTCGACCAGCTCGCCCTCGAAGATGTTGCGCCGAAGCGTGTTGGAGCGCGGTTCGAGCACCGCCCAAAGTGGCCGGCCAGGATAAGCAGAGCGCAGGGCGCGCAGCGTTTCGCGGATCGCGGTGGGGTGGTGGGCGAAATCATCGATGATGGTGATGCCGTCAACTTCCGCGCGCACCTCCAGGCGCCGTCGCACGCTTCGAAACGTGGCCAGCGCCTCGGCAATCGGTTTGGGCGGAATTCCCTGCCCCGCAGCCAGCGCAGCCGCCGCAGTCGCGTTCAGCGCATTGTGTTCGCCTGCCATGGGCAATGACAGCTCAGCCCACTCTTTTCCCGCGCGCAGCACACGCCAGTGGTTCGCCCCGTTCTCGAAGCGCAGATCGCTCAGGCGCCAAGCCGAGCTTTCCTCGAATCCGTAACGTTCAACGGCACACATTGCGCGAGTGACGCACTCAGAAACATTTTCAGAACCGTCGAAGGCTACGATCCGGCCGCGACGCGGGACCAGATTCACCAGCCGCTTGAATGCTGTCTTCACCGCGGTGAGGTCGGTATAGATGTCGGCATGATCGAACTCGACGTGCGTCAGGATCAGCGCGTCGGGAAAATAGTGCATGAACTTTGGCCCTTTGTCGAAGAAAGCCGTGTCATACTCATCGCCTTCGATGATGAACGGCCGCCCCTCGCGCAGATGAAAGCTCGTGCCGAAGTTCTCCGCGACGCCGCCGATGAGAAACGACGGCGCCAGCTTCGGGTTGCCGCGCGCTGCTACTTCGTAAATCCAGGCGAGCATGCTCGTCGTTGTGGTTTTGCCATGGGTTCCGGCGACCACCAGCGAGTCGTGTCCGGCGATGAACTCCTCATGGATGATCCGGGCCAGCGAAGTGAACGGAATGCGCCGGTCGAGCATGGCTTCTACTTCGACGTTCCCGCGCGACAGGGCATTGCCGACGATGATCAGATCGGGCGCGGGTTCGAGGTTCGACTCCGCGAACGGCTCGGCAATGGGAATGCCAAGGCCGCGCAGCAGGTCCGACATGGGCGGATAGGCAGCCTGATCCGACCCGGTGACGCGGTGCCCTTTGAGCTGCAGCAATCCCGCGAGAGAAGCCATCGCGGTGCCGCAGATTCCGATGAGATGGATATGTTTCCTAGCTTGCATGTTTCGCGGCGGCGACGGCTGGCTCGAGATAACGTAACAGCGGCTGATCGCTTTCGAGATTGAGCTCCACCTCGACACCCAGCGGGAGCGTGACGTTGCCCCCCGAAACGTGACCGGAGCGGAGGCCGATGGCGATAGGGACGTTGAAAGGCTCGAGCAGGCTCACAATCACCTGTTGCAGCAGAAGCGGGTCTGCGCCGCGCGAGCCGCAATTAAGCATTTCGCCGAAGATGAAGCCCCGCACACCCTCGAATTTCCCGGCCATGATCATCTGCCGCAGCATGCGATCGATTTGGTAGGGCTTGGTGCCAACATCCTCGAGGAAGAGCAGCTTGCCTTCGGTTTGCGGCGCAAATCGGGTGCCCAGCGATGCGGTAAGGATGCTGAGGCAGCCGCCATAGATGGGCCCGATGGCACGGCCGGGGCGCAGGATGCGCATCCCCTGCTCGGCTCCAACACTGACCAAGCCTGTCGTTATTGCGGTGCGGAAGCTCTCGACGTGAACACCGTCCGGGATGGAAAAATCCGCCGCGACCATCGGCCCGTGAAAAGACACGAGGCCAATCTGATCGAGCAGCCAGGTCTGCAGAGCGGTCATGTCACTGTAAGCGAAGAATGGCTTGGGATGCTTGCGGATCAGGCCGAGATCCAGGCCCTCAAGCAGGTAGTTGGATCCGTAACCGCCACGGGTACAAATGATGGCGCGGGTTTCAGGATCGGCAAAGGCCTTATGCAGGTCGTCCAGGCGCTCCTGGGGCGTGCCGGAAAAGTACGGCGGATGCTTGCCGAGGGCGTGCTCGGACGCTACAGCATCGTAGCCGAGAGACCACAGCACTTCGAGGCCGCGCGTGATGCGGTCGGTGCGGGCGTTGCTGGCGGGCGAAACAACGGCGATGCGGGCGCCCGGCCACGCGGGAAGCGGTTTCAGAATGATGTCAGCCAAGAAAGGCCTCGCCTTCTGCGATGAATGCGGCTGGTCCGGTCAGAGTCATCTCCGCGCCGAGGCCGGC
>JBAVUB010000533.1:0-5770 GCA_049696575.1 Acidobacteriaceae bacterium
AAGAGTGACGCCTGCAGCAACAACCGTACGAGTCATGGTCACCAGAATCTTTCCGTTGTTTCGGGATTCGATTGCAAGCGGCAGTTTACCTCCGCCGGGATGGTGTGTACAGAAACCAATCACTTGAAACGCATTCCGTTGTCGTTTGCTGTTCTGCAATCGGTCATCGATCCCTCCGTTCACGTTGCAAAGAACGGCCGCCGATGGGGAGGTCAGGTCCGAACTGGCCTTGTGTGCCGAGTCAGGCCGCAGTAACGGCGGAAATCGACGTTCCCGCCGTTCGCAGGACGAACGACAAGGAGAAATCTCAGTGCCCGAAACTCTTCTGCAAACCACCAGAACCAACCGGCGCGCCTGGCGCGGTTCGGTCGTCTTCCTCGCAATCCTCCTCGTGGCCGCTGTCGCCAGCGCCACCGAAAACGGAGGCAGTGTCTATCCGGTCGGCGTGGAAACCGTGAAGCCCGGCTTGACGCCGCCGCCGAACGGATCGGTGATCTTCGAGTTCACGGCTTTCTACTCGGCCAACCAGATGAACAATTCCGCAGGCCTCAGCGCGGCTCCGGAATTCAGGCTGCGGGTTCTGGCCAACGCGTTCAAAGTCGTGCACAACTGGAACGTCCCGGTGCTGGGCGGCAAGCTGAACAGCAATTTCGCCGTTCCCGTTCTTTACGAAGAGCTCCACGTCGCACCCGGCAATCTCAGCAGCACGGGGCTCAGCAATGTCGATCTCAGCCCCTTCCAGGTGGGCTATAACACCGGCTCGTGGCACTGGTATTACGAAGGCGACGTCCTGTTCCCCGGCGGCTCCTATTCGAAGAGCGCCATCCTCAACGTGGGCCAGCACAATTACGCAGTAGCCCCGGTGGGAGGATTTACATTTCTTCCTCACCAGGGTAAATGGGAAGCCAGTTCCAAGTTCCTGTACATCGTCAACTTCCGCGATCCGGCCACCAGCTATCACGGCGGCAACGAATTCATCTGGGAATATGCGGGGATGCGGGAAGTCAGCCATCACATGGCCTTCGGCATCAACGGATACCTGTACGACCAGACCACCAACGATTTCCAGCACGGCGTCGTGGTCGGGGATGGCAATCGCGGTCGCGACCTGGCCGTCGGGCCCGAGGTTTTCATTCCCTTCGGACACCACTCGGCTCTGGCGCTGAAATACGAGCGCGACACTCTGGTCGAGAACAAACCTCAGGGGCAGGCGGTCTGGTTCCAGATGGGGCTTCCGCTGAGTCTGGAAAGAGGGCGGGAGCTGGTGTCGAGCCTTGCCGGGCGGAATCGGCCGAACGGCGAGTAAGGAAGCGAGCGGAAAACGAGCCAACTGCGAGTGAAATTCGAGCGAAGAGCGAAACGAAAGGCGATTAGCGAACAGCGTTGAGCGAAGGCCGTTGAGGGAAGGGACGCAGGAGAAAACCCGTGAGCGGGACGGTGGTCGGGGAGCACTCCGATTGACCGCCCCGCAACACGATTTGTAGAATCAAAACTGCTTCTCTCTCAGGCGGCGTAGCTCAGCTGGTTAGAGCGTGGGATTCATAACCCCAAGGTCGATGGTTCGATCCCATCCGCCGCCACCAGTCCCCAGGTTGTCGCGGTCGCGGACCTCTTGCGAGGGATTCAATCTCTGGAGGTCGGGCTGGAGTCCCCGCCTAATGCGTGGATCAGGCTCAGGGGGACGTGCTTTTGGATGGCGCTCACTCCATCCATCGATTGGATATCGGCGAAGCCGTGGTCATCGTCTACGGCCACGATCACAAACGTCCCGGTCAGCTTCTCAGCCCAAACTCGCTGGCCCACGTGCGGGTTCTTCATGCTGCAAGTCTAGCTGGATTCCAGAGTCGTAGAAATCCTTGCGGCCGTCGCCGCGGCAGCCAGGATGTCTTACGGATGGGCCGGGCGCGAACAGGCCTGTCACTGCGGCGCTTCCGAGGCATGGAAGGATACAACGCGCCATTGCTGTTCCTGTTTGACGTAGACCTTCGTGAATCTCCAGTTGTCCGACACATTGTTGCCATTCATCGTTCTCGTCCGCTTCATGCGGCCACTCACCACAGCGGTGTCACCATACAGGCGGATGCGGATGCCAGTTGTCGTGTAACTCAGGAATTTCATCCGGCCTGAGCGAGCAAATCCGAGTGCTTCCGCCTTTGTCATGACGGCCATGCGAGGCACATCGACTTCCAGGTCATCTGCCCACAGTCGATCCAGAGCATCCGCATTGCCGGTTTCGTGGGCGTGGTTCCACACCTGTTCGAGGTTCTCCAGTTGGCGGATGTCTGCGTCCCGCCCCGGTTGAGCGAAGCATGCGTTCGCGGAGGCGATGGCGATAAAGAGGACGAACGGCGTTGCTGATCGTGAAATTCGCATTGAGCCTCCCCTTTGACGGCATGCCCAGCAGACACTTGCGTTCCCTTCGTTGTCAAACTGGGTTCTGTGCGCAACCAGTCTCCCAAATTTGTGTTCCTGATCCACCCGCGATACAAAAGCAGGGAAGCTTCTGCCCCGTTTTTTGAAAGGAATCTCCATGACCCTGGCGAAGAGCCTTCGTGGTTGCGGCGTGCTTACGCTTACTGTTTCCGGAATCGTGCTGGCCGGCGCTGCTCAGACGGCACAATATCCCAACTACCCCAGCGAGACTCCGGCGCAGTACACGTCTCCGACCGACATTCTGCACTACGAGCGGCGGGACGTCATGATCCCCATGCGCGATGGCGTGAAGCTGCACACCGTCATCCTTCTCCCCAAATCCCTGGTTGAGGCCCATGGCGCGAAACATGCCGGCATTTTGCTGACTCGGACTCCGTACGATGCGACCGGGCTGACCAGCCATGCGGACAGCACGCATCTGGGGCCGATCCTCGAGGGCTACGACAATGCTACGGACGTGATCGTGGAGGACGGCTACATCCGTGTGGTCCAGGACGTTCGGGGCAAGTACGGATCCGAAGGCGACTTCGTGATGAACCGGCCCGTCCACGGTCCGCAGAACCCGACGCCGGTGGACGAGGCGACCGACACGTACGACTCGATCGACTGGCTGGTGAAGAACGTTCCCGAGAGCAACGGCAAGGTCGGGATTCTCGGCATCTCCTACAACGGATTCCTGCCGCTGATGGCGCTTTATCATCCTCATCCGGCGCTCAAGGTTGCGGTGCCGATGAACCCGATGGTCGATGGGTGGAGGGGCGACGACTGGTTCCACAACGGCGCTTTTCGTGAGCAGAACATGCCGTATGTCCTCGAGCAGGAAGCGACCCGAGGCAACATGGCGAAGTGGTTGACCGGTGACTTCGACGACTTCGAGACGTACATGAAAGCCGGTTCGGCGGGCGAGCTGGGCAAGGAGCATGGGCTTGAGCAGGTCGGCTTCTGGAACAAGATTCTGGCTCACCCCAGCTACGACGCTTTCTGGAGCGATCAGGCTGTCGATAAGGTGCTGGCGCAGTATTACGAACATGCGCCGATGATTCCGACCATGCTGGTGGCGAGCCTTTGGGACCAGGAAGACATTTACGGAGCGATTGCCGTTTACAAAGCCATCAAGCCGCTGGATAAGAATAGCGATCTGCACCTGGTGATCGGACCGTGGCATCACGGGCAGGAAATCGGGGACGGGTCGAGCCTGGGCGCGATCCATTTCAACAGCGATACCGGACTTTTCTTCCGGCAGCATATTTTGCGGCCCTTTCTGGCGAAGTATCTGATGGACGATGCTCCGGCCACCGAGGTTCCGGCGGTGTGGGCTTTCAAAACCGGCACCGATGAGTGGGAACGGCTGGGGTCGTGGCCTTCGGGCTGTCGTGGCGGATGCTCACCCCAACCGGCTCCGCTGTATCTCACCTCCGGACTGGGGCTCAGCTTCACCGAGCCGTCGGGTTCTGGTCCGGAGTTCGATGCTTATGTTTCCGATCCGGCGAAACCGGTGCCGTATCGGCGGCGTCCAGCGCAGCCCATTGGGTATGTTCTGCCGCTGACGTGGCCGGAGTGGCTGGTGGACGATCAGCGGGAGCAGTCGGGGCGGACCGACGTGCTGACTTATACCTCTGATGTGCTCAAAGAGCCAGTCCAGATCAGCGGGCAGCCGGTGGCGCATCTGGTGGCTTCGACCAGCGGAACGGATTCCGACTGGGTGGTGAAGCTGATCGACGTTTATCCCGATGAAGTCGCCGATCAGCCTGAACTGGGCGGCTACGAGCTGATGATTGCGGCGGATATTTTCCGGGGACGGTATCGGGAGAGCCTGGCCGTTCCTCATCCGATCCCGTCCAATGAGCCGCTGGAGTACAAATTCAATTTGCCGACGGCGAACCATGTTTTTTTGCCCGGGCACCGGATCATGGTGCAGGTGCAGTCGAGCTGGTTTCCGCTGTACGACCGGAACCCGCAGACGTTTGTCCCGAATATCTTTTGGGCGAAGCCGGGCGACTACCAGAAAGCCGAGCAGAGGGTCTGGCATGTGCCTGGGCACGAGAGCTACGTCGAGCTGCCGGTAGTACGTCCGTAATGTGCGGCAGGGGGGTACCCCCCTGGGGTGAAACTGGATCTAATTGCAAAATAAGGGCTCCGTGGGTGTTGTCGAGCTCGACAACAGGGTTGGATTCCCAGCAATTTGAAAACAAAGTAGTTGGGCTCTTGTATTTGAAAGCAAGCGAGATGCGAGCGAACAACCGAGCGAGATACGAGCGAAATGCGGGCGAGAAGCCAGCGAACAACGAGCTAACTGCGAGCTAAAAAGCGGTTCGCTGAAGGCCGGTTAGGAAGAGACGTTCAGCAATAGGTGCAGAAAATAGAAAAGCCCCGCCGGGAAGGTAAGGCTTTTTCTTTTTTGACTCTATAAGTTCAGTATATCATGCCGGGAGAATAAGCTGGCCAAATATGATGGAGCACATTGTGGTGTAAGTCGTGCTAAGTCAGCGGTCATTACTTTGGATTTTGGGGGTGCCTCTTGACAAATTTTCCACATTTGGCGGAAAAGCGAAAGAGCTCATCGCGAGGAAGGATTGGTGGTCTCCCACATCTGGCAAGACCGGCCAGATATGGGGCACCCGGCGAGGGTCTCCAGGGCGGAATCTTCCGCTGGATACGGACAACGGGATACCAGCATGGGGAATGGACTCCCTCGATAGAATGGGGAACTGCGGCAGGAGGGCGCGCGTATCCCTGATGGGAGCGCGGGGGCATGCGCTCGAAGGGGAGGGGTGTATGAAGCGGATTTTGACGGCGACGTTTTTCGGCCTTGTTGCGGGCGCAATCTGCGCATCGCTCGGGTATAAGGCGGGCATGGTGCAGCTCACGGCGGTGTCTCTGCTGTGGGTTTTCCTGAACCGGGCGGTGATGGGATTCGTGATCGGCATCTCGGGACTGAAGCTGCACTGGGCCTGGAACGGCGTGGTTCTGGGGATCGTGGTGGGCTCGATCTTCTCGTATGCCCTGTTTATGAAGGGGGGAGCGGGGATGTTTCCGCTGATGAATTTTTTTGCTAACGGCATTTTTGGGCTGATGATCGAGTTTTTCACGACGGTGGGGTTTAAGGCGCGGGCGTTGGGGCGGGTGCGGGGCGTGGAGGCGGGGGTGGCGGCGCACGCCTGAAGCGAGGGATGGGAGTTTTTCGCACCTCAGAACGCCAGCAGGGCGACGCCGACGCAGACGAGGAGGGCTGCGGTCCAGCGGCGGCGGTCGACGTTTTCGTGGAGGAAGAATTTTGCGGCGAGGGCGTTGGTGACGAAGGTGAGGGACGTGGCTGCGGGGCCGATGAGGCTGAGGT
>JBAVUB010000534.1:0-1845 GCA_049696575.1 Acidobacteriaceae bacterium
AGAACATGGGATCGTGCGAGGTACCGGCATAGTCTGCCGTGAGAGGAACAGCTTCGCCGTGGCCGTCCCAGCGCCAGATGTGCTGGATGAATCCGCCCTTGTAGCGTTTGGTGTGGCTTCCCTGGTTTTCGAGGCGGGTGAAGAAGAGAGTCTTGCCGTCGGCGGAGTAAGCGGCTTCCGAGCCCGTGGCGAGGGACAGCTGCTCGCGCTCGCCATGGCTGCCGATCAGTACCAGGCTCGCATCGGGTAGCGTTGCGTACCGCGTGGTGGTGATGATGAGGCGGCCATCGGGGGTCCAGCCGACGGGCTCGGCGCCGCCATCCCAGGTCTGGCGCTGAGGAAGGCCGCCGGCGAGGGGCATGGTGTAGATCTCCTCGGGGCCTTCGTACTGGGCGCGGAAGGCAACGGTGAGACCGTCAGGCGAGATGGCGGCCCTATCCTCTTTGCCGGGCGCGGAGGTGAGCCGGTGCGCAGCGCCGCCATGGGCGCTCGCCGTCCACAGGTCGCCTTCCGAGGTAAAGACGATAGTGTCACCGTGGACGGCCGGGTCGCGGTAGTAGCCGATATGCGCGGCAGCATCGTCGCTGGCACAGATTGGCAACGAGCAGAGAAATGCAAGGGCCAGGACGATCACCGGGCGGCGGAAACCTTTGGCGGAGAGCATGCGGCAACACCTTTCGGTTCGACAGCGAACGACAGAGATTGCGGAAATTCTTAGGGAAAATGCGGAAACGTACACTCTATCACCCGGCGTGGAGAGCGGAGATGGCCAAGATGAGGGAGACAGTTACAATCGACTGACCTGGCGCTGACAATTCATACGGCGAACTTGCTTGAATTGCTGTCAAGCTGCGGAAGCGTCGGCTGGTCTGATGCGGGCCCGCTTTGATGGCAGCCCGGATGGAGAAGCAGGCTTGGACTTTGATGCCGAAGCTTTGCGCGATTCCGCGAGCGCGCAGATGAGCGGGTCAGCTCTGCATGCGGTGGCGCGAGTGCTCGCCGAAGGCGCCGCTGTCCTGATCCTGTCGTCGATTGTTGCTGGCACTGCCTGCGGACAAGCGCAGCCCGCGGACAACTGCAAGCTGAGAGCTTCGCCGCCGCCGATGGCAACTTTTGGCGGTCCGGCGGTCGCCGGTCGCGGAAACACGGAGCTGGGCCTGGCCGTCGGCGTCTACGGCGAAGGTTTCGACACCCCGTGCGCGATTGATATGGGCGGGGCCACGAACTGGTTCGTGCGCTGGCGACGCGGACTTGGCGACCGCAGCGATCTTGGATTCGACGTGGTGACCTTCGATCAATCGGACGGCAGCTTTGGAGCCACGACCAAAGTGGCCGGTCGGTATGCGGCGACGAGGGGCCTGCGGCTGGAGGGTGGCCTCGGCACGTCAGACAATGGTGACGGCCGCAGCGTGAACGGCGATGTGGCCGCAGTGATTGGGACCAACCAGCATCCGGAGAGGACCTGGAATTACTATGCGTCGCTGCGACTGGCTGCGACCCATGGGTGCTTCAACCTGCTGTGCATCGGCGGCGAGGGCGCGCCGGGAAGCCGTCCGCCGGGCGCGGTGATTCCTCTGGGTGTGATTGGGGCGACGGCGCGGGCTTCGGATACGACGAGCTTTGTGATGGAAGGCGGCCTGGGGGAATGGGTCTCGCGACAGACGCCCAGCACGGGGCTGTACATTCACCTGAATTTCGGGGTGCTGTTCGACGTGGGGAAATACCGCAAACACTAAGAGGGCGAATACACACGGCTCGACGTTTTCTGCGATTCGAATCAGAAGAGCGGGGGTACGAGAGCCCAGGTGTCGCGGCGCCACGCGTCCCAGTCCGGGCCGAAATTCT
>JBAVUB010000535.1:0-6237 GCA_049696575.1 Acidobacteriaceae bacterium
CCCCACCCCCGCTGCCCCCCGGCCAGGTTCACCCCACAGCAAGAAGCTTAACCTTACACTGTGCCCTCCACGTATAACAAAATTCCAGCCATCTACACCTAAGTACTGTCGATGGACCAAAACGGGACTCCCCACACTCGCTCTCCTCGGGCAAACTGGCGGCCCTGTCAGGGCCCGACTTCTAGACCCTGCCCTGAGCGGAGCGCCGAAGGCGCAGAGTCGAAATGGGGGCCGCAAGAAAAAGCGGCGCGCAGCCGGGGCCCCCGACGTGCCCGGTTTTGGCACGCTGGGGTGGAGCAGCGCCTTCCACGGTTCGGTCGTGTCAGCGCGCCAGTTCCTGGCACGCGGCCAGAACCGAACCCCCGCCTTCCCCCCAAATTTTCCAAAATCCCCAAAAATCCCCGAATGTGGAAAACTTGTCAAGAGGGGACCCCAAAATCCAAAGTAATAACATCACATAACACGCCACTTACATCTTTATACCCTCAAAGAGTTTTGGCGAGTTTATTCTCTCCATGTGATATTCTGAACTTATAGAGTAAAGAAAGAAATTGCCGCCCACGGGGCGGCCTTTTTGTTGCGCGTACACGCTGCAGCCAGGAACCGGCCACCCGCTACCGGCTACCGGCTACCGGCTACCGGCTAAGTGTTTTGGAAACAAATGCATCGACGACTTGTACTTTGCTTTGAAATAGATACGCGCCACCCGTCCGCGAGCCACCACGTATCAATAACGAAACAAAATACATGCCCGCACCCATTCTGGAATCAAATCCGTAGCCACCATGCAAAAATCGCCGCCCCAATGGAATCAAATGCGTACGCAGCGCAGCCCCCTGGACCCCGGGGGAGGGGGGAGGGCTACACTGACGAAAGTAACGGTCTTCGCCCATGGTCTTCGTCCTCGACAACTACGACTCCTTCACCTTCAACCTCGTCCAGTACATCGGTGAACTCGGCGCCGACGTCGTCGTCCGCCGCAACGACGAACTCACGCCCGAACAAGTCGAAGCCCTCGCTCCCGAACGCATCGTCCTTTCGCCTGGTCCCTGCACGCCGCACGAAGCCGGCATCTCCATCAGCCTCATCCGCCACATGGCCGGCAAAGTTCCCATCCTCGGCGTTTGCCTCGGCCACCAGGCCATCGGCGCAGCCTTCGGTGGCAAAGTTATCCGCGCCCGCAAGCTCATGCACGGCAAAACCAGTCCGATCGACCACGACGGCCGCACCATCTTCGCCGGACTCGACTCGCCCATGACCTGCACTCGTTATCACTCGCTCATCGTCGAGGAAAGCAGCCTGCCCATCGAACTCGAGATTTCCGCCCGCGCCGCCGACGGCACCATCATGGGCCTGCGCCACCACGACCTTCCCGTTGAAGGTGTCCAGTTCCATCCGGAATCCGTCCTCACCACCGACGGCAAACGCCTCATCCAGAATTTCCTGAACCTGCAATGAAGTCCATCGCCGCCATTTTGCCGCTCGCTGCGGCCTGCCTCGTCGCTGCCGCTCAACAACCCAGTCCAACCGCGACCCAGGATCAGACTGCCGCACCACCGGCTCAGACACAGCCGCAGCAACCGCCCGAATCGTTGTCAACGGTATTGACCGAATCGGCCCAACCACTCAATTCCCCGAAACCGCAGCCTTCACTCGCCACCGTCTCTCTCGAAGGCGTCTCGCTCACCGGCGCCCTTTCCGTCGAGAACGGCCTTGCTGTCATCGGCAACAACGGCGCCATCACCGCCGGCGAAAAAACCGCGCGCCTCGACCTCACTCGCGGCGGCAACCTCAACGTCTGCGCCTCCACCAAAATCCACCTCTCCTCTGACAACACCATTCCTGGTGGTGGCCTCATGATCGCCATCGACCACGGTGCGCTCGAAGCCCATTACCCTTCAGGCCAGTATTCCGACGTCCTGCTCACGCCCGATCTCCGCATCCTCATATCGCCGCCTGGCCAGGTCGACCTCAGCCTCCGTGTCAACAATCAGGGTGACACCTGCGTTGACAATCGCGGCGACCACGCGCCCTACGTCCTCGCCAGCAGTCTTTTCGAGGGCGGCGCTTACCGCGTCCAACCCAACCAGCGAGTCCTCTTCCAGCGCGGCAGCCTGGAGCAGGTCGTCGACGACGAAAAGGATCCCTGCGGCTGTCCACCTCCCCCACCAATTCCCACTCCCACCGAGATCGCCGGCATCGGCGCCCCAGGCACGACCCTCCGCGCCACCAGCCAGCCTGCTCCAGGACCCACCGCCCCAGCGGTGCAAAACCCATTTCCCCTCGCCGAAAGCCAGGGATTGCAGCCGCCGCCGGCGCCGGCCAGCACCCCTCTCGTTCCTCCCGGAGAAACCCACGTCCAGGTCACCGCGCCGCTGGTCTACAACGGCGAAAACCCGCAACCTCCGCCGCCTCCTCCCGCTGCTCCGCCGCCAGCTCCGGCCGCGCAACCACCCTGCAGCAACGACCCGCTTTTCCCCGGTGTGGTCTGCGACTCCGCCAGGTCTCCCGCCCCCGCGTCCCCAACCGCCAAACCCGCCTGCGGTGACCCCTTGTACCCAGGCCTGGTCTGTGATTCAGACTCTTCGGCCGCTCCGCCATCGTCCCAGCCCGCCAAGACTCCATCGACTCCCGCGGCCAAGCCAAAAAAACACGGCATCGGCCATTTCTTCCGCAAGCTCTTCGGCGGCTCATGAGTCCCGTCGACGCGCCTTTAGAATCACTTGCAATGGCCACTGCCCGCTTCCTCCTGCCTCTATCCCTCTTGCTGTCGATCGCCGCACAAGCGCAACTCTCCGCCGACATCGCCCGCATCGCCGCCCAGGCCCACGGCCGAGTCGGGGTCGCCTGCTCTCTTCCGGGTAGAACCATCGATTGCGAATTCCGCCCCATGCAATGGTTCCCCATGCAGTCCGTCTACAAGCTGCCCATCGTTATGGCCGCGCTCCACGCCGTCGAGCAGGGCCGCTTCCGCCTTGACCAAAACATCCGCTTTCTGCCCTCCGACCTCATTTCCCACGACCAATACAGTCCGCTGCGCGATGCTCACCCGCACGGCAACGCCGATGTCCCGGTGAACGAGTTAATGCGGCTCGCGGTCCAGGAGAGCGACGGTGTGGCCTCGGATATTCTTCTCCGCGCTCTCGGCGGACCGGCTGCAGCTGATGCTTACGTCCGCAGCCTCGGCATCGATGGCATTCACATCGTTGATACCGAAAAGTCCCTCGGCCGCGACGTAAAGCTGGAGGATCGCGACTCCGCCCAACCTCGCGCCCTCGTGACGCTGCTGCGCCGGCTCGTCGACCGCTCGCCTCTCTCGCCCGAACACACGCAGCTGCTCCTCGGCTGGATGACCGCTTCGCATACCGGCGACAACCGTATCAAGGCCCAGCTCCCTCCTGGAACCATCATCGCCGGCAAAACCGGAACCTCCGGCACGGGGCGAGACTTCACCAACGCCACCAACGACATCGCTCTCATCACGCTGCCCAGCGGTCAAAAGCTCGCCGTCGCCATTCTCGTTGCCGATTCGTCAGCGCCTGCCGCCGTCCGCGAACGCGTCATTGCGGAGATCGCGAGAGCGGTCTATTCTGCAGCCGCCCATTGACCGCCAGCTGCGCCTCCTGGTCTGTTACCGGGGCCCTGGCCGCGTGAAGAAGTCCACCAGATTCCCATCAGGGTCCCGGAAGTACACTGACCGCGTGCCCCAGGGCTGCGTCGCCGGAGGCTTCACCCACGTTTTCACCAGCCTCTGCAGCCGCCGGTATTCCCCATCGACGTCGTTCACTCTGAATTCGAGAACCAGGCTCCGGTTGCTCGACCCCGTTGCCGAGCCTGGAATATAACGTTCCTGGGCTTCGGCGGAGAAGATGGCCAGCACTCCCGTACCGGTGTGGATCTCGGCGTAGTCCTTGCCTGTTCGCTGAGCCTTCATCCTCAGAACCGCCTCATAAAACGAAACCAGCCGATCCACATTGTTCGTGATCAGACAAGTGTTCACCAACACAGGGTTGGGATTCGCAGGTAAAGCATCGCAGTGGACCTGAACTCCGCTCCACAAACAGAACAGGACCGCCAATCCAAATACCAGAACCAGAACCCTGAGTCGCATCATCGCCTCACCTCGCGTGCGTCGTGGAATGGCTGATCGAAAAGACTCTCTTAACCGCTAATCGTCGGGCGCTTCCGTCAAGGGCCCCAATCTACCATTCGCATTGAATTCGCTTCCCCTTCCCCGTAAACTTGCTATACGGGCAATTTATGCTCAGGCTCACCAAAAAAGCCGACTACGGCCTCATGGCGCTCAAATACCTCGCCGAGCACCCCGACGAGGCCTCGCTCAGCGCCCGCGATATCGCCGAGGCCTACCACATCCCTCCGCAGCTCCTGGCCAAGATCCTCCAGCGCTTGGCGAAGGTCGGTATCCTGCGCTCGCATGCCGGCATGAGCGGCGGCTACACGCTGCTCAAAAGTCCGCGCGAAATTTCTGCCTTCGAAGTCATCCACGCCATCGATGGCCCGCTCTTCATCACTTCCTGCGGACCCAGCCACGACGGGTGCGACCTCACCGACTCCTGCACCATCAAGGAGCCTCTGGCGCGCGTCAACGACAGCATCTCCGGCCTGCTCCGCAGCATCAGCATCGCCGATCTCGCCGAACCCAGCGCCGACGCCGCCGTCCGGACCAAACGAAGCGCCGACCTGGTCACCATCCAGCTGTAAGCTCGAAAATGGCGGTTCGCCGATGAAACTCCCCATCTATATGGATAATCACGCCACCACGCGGCTCGACCCGCGTGTGCTCGAGGCGATGATGCCGTTCCTCACCGACGCCTATGGCAATGCGGCCAGCCGCAGCCACTCCTTCGGCTGGACCGCCGATCAGGCCGTCGAAACCGCGCGCGCCCAGGTGGCGAAACTCATCGGCGCTACCGCCCGCGAAATCGTCTTCACTTCCGGTGCCACAGAGAGCGACAACCTCGCCATCGTCGGTGCGGTCCAGGTTCACGCCGGCCCCGCCCACGTCATCACCCAGGCCACCGAGCACAAAGCCGTCCTCGACACCTGCGCCTGGCTCGAAAAACAGGGCTCTCGCGTCACGGTTCTTCCCGTAGATTCCGACGGTCGCATTCGCCTCGACGATCTTCGCCGCGCTCTCGATGACGAAAAGCCGGTCCTCGTCACCGTCCTCTTCGCGAACAACGAAATTGGCACCATTCAGCCCGTCGAACAGATCGGCGCACTCTGCCGCGAGCGCGGCGTCCTCTTCCACACCGATGCAGCCCAGGCCCTCGGCAAAATTCCCGTCGACGTCAATCGCGACAACATTGACCTGCTCTCCATCTCCGGCCACAAAATCTATGGCCCCAAAGGCATCGGCGCGCTCTACGTCCGCCGCAACCATCCGCGTGTCGAGCTCGCCGAGCAGATGCACGGAGGCGGACACGAACGCGGCATGCGCTCCGGCACGCTCAACGTCCCCGGCATCGTCGGCCTCGGCGCAGCCTGCGCAATCGCCGCGGCTGAATTGGAATCCGAATCCGCCCGTCTCACCGCGATGCGCGACCGTCTCCAGGCAAAACTTCTTGCCGCGCTCGATCACCTGCGCGTCAACGGCTCGCAGCAGCACCGGCTGCCCGGCAATCTCAATATGACCTTCGAGCACGTCGACAGCGAAACGCTCATGATGGGCGTGAAAGAGGTGGCGCTCTCCAGCGGCTCGGCCTGCACCTCGGCAAAAATCGAGCCATCGCATGTCCTCCGCGCCCTGGGACTCGGCGAAGAGGCAGCCCACAGCTCGATCCGCTTCGGCCTCGGCCGCTTCAACACAGAAGAAGAAGTGGACTACGTCGCCGACCGCCTCATCGATGTTGTCCGCAAGCTCCGCGAGCTCTCGCCAGAATTTGCCGATCTGACCTGAATCGTCACTCCGCCTCGAGAATCACGCACTTCAAATACTCCGTCTCCGGAATATTCAGCACCACCGGATGATCCGCCGCCGCGCCTCGCACCTCAACCAACCGCACCCGCCGCCGCGCATCGCCGGCCGCCACCCGCAGCGTCTCCATGAATTCACCCAGCGAAACATGGTGCGAGCACGAGCACGTGATCAGCCTTCCTCCTGGCCGCAGCATCTTGAGCGCCCGCAAATTAAGCTCACGATAGCCGCGCAGCGCGCCCTCCACGGCCCGCTTCGTTTTCGCGAACGCCGGCGGATCGAGCACGATCGTGTCGTAC
>JBAVUB010000536.1:0-4807 GCA_049696575.1 Acidobacteriaceae bacterium
CTCCACCTGCATCTTCCCCTTGCTGTCCAGATCGTCCGCCGAATACACCACCGTCGCCTTCCCAATCGGAATCACGACATCCGCGGTTAAATTGAAGGCTAGCTTGTCTCCGTTTTCTTTCGGAGAGAAAACATCGAAATCCACTCCCACATCCATGTACTGCCATGAAGATCCGTTCACCACGGGGATTCTTGCGCCCGTGCGAATCTGCTGAGGGTGGTCGTATTGTGTCGAAACCGTCTCGACATAGCTGCGTGATCGATGAACCGATGCCACCGCCGCCTCCCAGTTCGCCGCCGCCACCGTTTCCTCCGGACTTAACCCAACATCCGGCGCGTCCTCCACCGGTTCGTCGCCACCCCGCTTCAGTCTTTGCCGCGAAGCGGCGTGTGCCCCGACGGCGAGTCGCCACGCCGCCCGCGCCACAAACGCCCGCTCATCCTGCAATCCCTGCCACGCCCGCGCCCGAAAAATCTTCAGAAACACTTCCTGCGCCGCGTCCTCCGCATCCGCGCCATTCCGCAACACCGCCCACGCCACCCGATAGGCAAACCTCCACTGCCGCTCGACCAGACCCGTGAACTCCGCCTCGTCCTCCGGTCGCACCCGTGCAGATCCTCAGCCTTCATCCGCTAAGACGGTCCTGCCCCCCGCACTGTTCACTTTTTTTGAGAATTTCGGCGACGACCGCCAGGTCGCGCCCGCCAGCGGAACCCGCCCCATCACCCCCGGCGCTCGCTTCCCTCTTGCCTCCGCACCCGCTCTCCGCTAAGCTGGCGCGAAACCGCTATCTCACCGCCCGAGGTGCACCGTGATTGATCCGCACACCATGCACATGCTCACCGCCATGATGGCCATCCTGCCCATCTTCATCCTCATCGGCATCGTCATCATGCTCATCCCCTACTGGATGATCTGGAAGAAGGCCGGCTTCTCCCCCTGGCTCAGCCTCCTCATGTTCGTGCCCCTCATCAACATCGTCGCGCTGTACATGCTCGCCTTCATGGAGTGGAAGGTCGTCCCCGTCAGCCAGGCCACGCCCTACATCCCTCCTCGCGTTTAGGCAGAGCTCCGCGTTACACCGCCGCCGCGTGCTCCCGCAGCGCCGCACCGGCTCCATCCCCTGCGCGCGGCTTGCGGAACGTCAGCGCATACAATCGCCCATCGAAGATCGATTCCACCCGCACCTCCTCCATCTCCGCCGGCACAAGATCCACCGGCGCAACCACCCTCTCGTCTCGTCCTTTGTAAAACTCCCGGGTGTAGGGAATCTTCTCGTACGTCCCCTTCACATGCTCCTCGCTCTCATCCACAATCAGGATCAGACTCCCCGGCTTCGCCACGCGAATCATCTCCCCAATCGCCCCCGCGCGGTCGCTGAAGAAATTGATTCCTCCCGTGTGAAAGACCACGTCGAAGCTCTCATCCGCAAACGGCAGCCGCTCCGCATTGCCCAGGAACAGCTCCCCGTCCATTCCCCATCGCCGAAAATTCTCCTGGCAATTCGCCAGCATGTCCCATGCCAGGTCCAGTCCATACCGCCGGATCCCCCGCGGCAGATACTTGAAATTCAGCCCGGTCCCCACTGACGTTTCCAGCACCTTGTCGCCCGGCCTGATCTCCAGTTTGCCCAGGTAACTCATCACGTACGCATCGCGATTCACCCCGGCCAGCGCCAGTGCCACTCGCTGAAA
The DNA here is from genome assembly GCA_049696575.1 of Acidobacteriaceae bacterium. GTDB lineage: Bacteria > Acidobacteriota > Terriglobia > Terriglobales > Acidobacteriaceae > Palsa-343. The sequence goes on from JBAVUB010000536.1 coordinate 1,695, forward strand.
GTCGTCATAGAATCCGCCGATCGTCTCGTACAAATGGTTATATTTCCCGTTCGCTCCTCTCAAATCCTCCGCCGTCCGGAAATCCGGTACACCCTTGCGAATCGGAAACCTTTCCCCTCCCGCGCTCACCAGCCCTTCCCCACCCCGCTCTTTTTCCAGATGCAGCGCGCACCTGCTCGAGGGACTTCGCAGCAACGCAAGCGTCGCCGCGCGATCGCTCCAGCCTTTCGGCCGCCGTAGGGCATCGACCACCGCCCACGCGCTCAACGCCACCATCGCGACCACGCATGTCCAGCCCAGCCCCTCTTCGTTGAACGTCTTCCCCCTCGCGTGCAGAATTTCCCCATACCAGGCCACGCCTAAATACACAGCCGCGAAACCCGCCAGCCCCAAGGCGAACCTCGGCGCGCGAAACTCCCGGCTCCACATCCAAACCACCGTGGCCGCGAACCAAAGCACCATAAACGTAACCGCAGCGGTTCCAAAATCCGCGTTGACCGCTGCCAGTACCGGAGTCAGCGCCGTCCCGTGGAACGCAAGCCCCGTCACCTGTGCCGGAAGCCACCGCAGCGCCGCCATCTTCACCACCACTCCCGCCACCGGCAGTGACAGCGTCTCCATCAGCCCGGTCTGCAGCACCCCCGCCAGATGCGCGCGCACCACCCGATAGAAGACAAACGGCAAAACCATCATCAGCGATGCCGCCAGCATCCACCCCACCCTCTCCAGCCCCTGCACCGGAGCCCTCAGCGGCACCTCGCGCAGACCCCACAGCAACATGGGCACAAACGTCAGCAGCAACAGCCACACAAATCCCCGCCGCACCCGCTGCGTGCCGATCAACCACGCCCCCAGCACAGGCCCCGTCCACACCCCGACCGGACCCGGGAAAAATCCTGCGATAAAAATACCCAGAACCACCCAGCTCACGATCTGCTTGCGCCTTGCGCGTTTCCCTTCGCTCTTCATCTTGCTCTGTCCGTTCTGCGCGCCTTCCGTGCCGCGCCCTGCTTCTTCGCCGGCCCGCGCGGCCTCTTCTCCACTCCCCGCCGGCCCTCACTCTCGATCTGCTGCAAAACCTTCAGTGCCCCCTCGCTCCACTGGAGCGACGCGCGAATTTGCGCCACCCCGTACTCCAGCGTCAGCATCCAGTACCGAAAATGCGGATGCCGCGCGTTCCGCTCTCGCCCCAGCCGCCCAATCTCCTCGATCGTCGCCAGCACCCGCCGGTTCTTCTCCTGAAATTCCCGCACATGCTGGATCAGCACCCCCGGCGCTGCCTCCCGCCCAAAAAACAGCTTCAGCAAAAACTCATCCCGCGGCGGGTCCATCCGGTATGGCACCGCCAGCCATTCCCGCAGCTGCGCGTGCCCCGCCGCTGTCAGCGAATACTCCCGGCGTCCGCCGCGGCCCTTGCCGCTCCGCCCGCTCTCCGCGATCAGCCCCTCCTCCGTAAGCCGTCGCAGCGTTGGATAAATCTGCCCGTAGCTTTCCCCCCAGAAATACCCCACGCTTCCCTGAATCGTCCTGCGCATGTCGTACCCGGACTGCTTCCCCTCGATGGAAAGCAGGCCGAGAATCACGTAGGCGGTCTGGCTGTTCATACCATCTTTAAGATATATCTGTCAGATATATTGTCAAGCGGAATCGTCCTCGCGAGCCGTTCCCCCGGTCACGTCACATCGGCGAGATTGCCCGCCTCAACAGCTAGGCCCCGAATTGCCTTAAATGATGATCGATATGCTTCCAGCTCAGCGCGGCCCACTGCTCGTTCGTCAGCAGCCCCAGCAAAAAATGCGTCGACCCCTTCCCCTTCGGCCGCGCCGCCACGCGCTCCATCCGCTCCACCACGCCTCGCCGGTCCGCCTCGAAATCCCCCGGCATCCGCGCCAGCAATTCCCGCGGAGCCTTCGCCCCCTTCGGCATCGGCACCACGTACACAGCAAGATGCTTCACCGGAAAATGCCGCATCATCCACGGCCCCGATGGCGGCACCGCGAGAACTCCCAACCCCTCATCCAGCGCGGCGGACAAATGACTCATCATCCCCGGCGCGTCGAAACTTCCCCACTGCGCCTTCGCCTCCGGCCGCACCCGCCCCAGCCGTTCCACCAACCCCTTCCGATCCGCCTCATTCCGTAATGTCGGCATCACTTCCCCCGCATCAGAATCTTACCGGCCCCGCCGTTATAGTGTCTCCATGCATCGCCTCGCCCTCTCGATCGCCGCAGCCCTCCTCAGCCTCGCCCCCGCCCTCGCGCAAACCCCCGCCCAAGCCGCCAACCAATACACCACCGCCCACCGCTCCCCCCTTACCCAAAGCTTCTCCAGCTTCCTCTCCATCCCCAACGTGGCCGCCGATCTCGACGGTCTCCACCGCAACGCCGGCCTCCTCATCCACGAACTCCAGCGGCGCAACGTCGACGCGCGCCTCCTCGAAATCCCTGACGCGCCTCCCGTCGTCTACGGCCGCATCGATACCCCAGGCGCCACGCACACCATCGTCTTCTACGCCCACTACGACGGCCAGCCCGTCACTCCCTCCGAGTGGGACATCCCCACACCCTTCACGCCGACGCTCCGCACCATCGACGGCGAAGAGCGCATCTTCGCACGCTCCGCCGGCGACGACAAGGCCGCCATCTTTGCCCAACTCACTGCGATCGAAGCGCTCCGCGCCGCCAACATTCCGCTTCACGCCAACATCCGTTTCGTCTGGGAAGGCGAAGAAGAAGCCGGCTCCCCCCATCTCGAGCAAATCCTCACCGCTAACTCCGCGCTCGTCCACGGCGACATCTTCCTCATCTGCGACGGCCCCGTCGACCAGTCCGGCGCGCAAACCGTCGTCTTCGGCGCTCGCGGCGATACGCATCTTGCTATCACCGTCTACGGTCCCCATCACGGCCTCCACAGCGGACACTACGGCAACTGGGCGCCCAACCCCGCGCTCATGCTCGCCCAGCTCCTCGCCGGCATGAAAAACGCGAACGGCCACGTCCTCATCCCGCATTTCTACGACGGCATCGCGCCGCTCAGCCCAACTGAAAAAGCCGCCCTCGCCCGCGCCCCCGTCAATGATCAAATGCTGATGCGCGCCTTCTGGCTCGGCCACA
>JBAVUB010000537.1:0-2583 GCA_049696575.1 Acidobacteriaceae bacterium
GGTCAGGGTCAGCGGGCCGCAGGCCGTCGCCACCGGCGCGTCCGCGATCGCGCGCCGGAAATCCTCCGCGCGATGCACGCCGTTCGTCCTCGAGCAACCCGGAAGAACGATCAGGAACTCCTCGCCGCCGTAGCGTCCGACAAAATCGTACGGGCGCATCAGGTCTGCGAGGCGCTTCGCCGCTTCCTGCAGCACCGTATCCCCGGTCAGGTGGCCATACGTGTCGTTCACCATCTTGAAGTGATCCAGGTCGATCATCACCACCGCGATCGGCATCTGATCGCGCTGCGCCCGGGAAATCTCTTTCTCCAGCATCTCGAAAATTGTCTTGCGATTCCACAGATCGGTCAGGCTGTCTTTCATCGCCTGCTCTTTTGCGGTGCGATGCGCGTCGGTGGCGACTTTGATGGCCAGCTGCAGTTCCGCCTGGGCCTGGTTCACCTGCTCCTGGAGTTTGTGGCCATGCGCGACGAGGTAACGAACCCGCAGCTTGTAGAAAGTGAAGGTCAGGACCGCCAGGATAGCCGCGCACATGCTCCGGAACCATCCCGTCTGCCAGTAAAGCGGGATCACAGCAATCTGCAGACTGGCCATTCCCAGCCCGCGCACGCTGCCGCTTTCCGTGGCTTCGTACTCGAACAGATAATCGCCCGGCGGCAGCTTGTAGTAGATGGCCTCGCGCTCTTTTCCCGCTTCGGTCCACGCCGAATTCAACCCCAGTAGCCGGTAGCGCAGGTGATCGGGCGCGGAGGTTTCAGGAGGCGCGAACTGAATCTCCAGATCGCCGTCGCCCGGTCCCGCCGTCACTCCCTTTTCGAAGCCCAGGGGCCGTTGATTGAAGCGCACCTGCGCGATCAACGCCCGGGGATGCGTCGTCTTCTGGCTGTGCGTGGAATCGACAACCGCCGGGTGGACCGCGCTGGCCACCAGGAGATGCGGCTCCGCCGGACTTGCGGATTTTTGCGGAACGCTATGGCCCGCCTGCTGGCTCGCGGGGTCGAACCCGGCGAGTGCGGAGCAGGTGACTGTCGGAATCCAGCACAGAATCGCGAAGGTGAGAACGCCGGGGAGGAAACGGCGCGCGTACGCCAGTGGCAATCCCCCAGGCGGCAACGGCTCTCGTTCCTGATCGGTCCGTTGACCGTCGGGCCCCACGTATGCAGCGTGCATAGACCTTGCGCCAGTCTGGCTGGCGCGCCCTCCTCATGTGCCGTTCCGAGCCGGATCACCCGGTTAGATCTTCCGGATCATCACGATGACCGTAGTCATCAGTAACCGCGCCCCATGCGGGTTTCGCCGCGGTTCCCCATCGTTCTCTTCACACGAATCATCGGCGATACGAGCCTGCTTCGCTATACCACTTAAGATCAGTTCCGGCCCCCTATCGGCGACAAAGGGTTTTCGTTTGACCTCTGGTAATGCCCCTTCCAGGGGAACTGGGACGTCGTCCACGGCGACCGCGGGCGCGAGTTTGTCAAGAGGGGCGCTGCTACTTTCTACTTCACTCGTTGCAGGTGCGCCACCGTGTACACCGCGAAGTCCTGCCCCGGCGGGGCCACCCAGAATGTCTCATCGATCGCATCGGGAGAGACGATGCGATACAGCTTCCTGGCGCGAGCGCCGGGGAGATTTTCGATCTGCGTGGTGATCAGCGTGATCGACTTGCCGTCGTCACTGATGGAGTCGAGCGCGTACTCGTTGACCAGCCCCTCGCTGTGGAACTGGCCCCACAGGATCAGTTTGCGGGCTTTGTCGTAGCTGAAGTAGCCCTCGTCCTCGTGGACGAAGGTCTTGCCATCGGCGGTTTGGTAGACGGACTTGTCGTGCTGCCAGAGGAAATGGTTGTTGAGGGTGAAGCGGTATTCGCGCGTGGTGGTGCCGGCTCCAGGCTTGCCCGCGCTCGAACCCTGCCAGTGGCCTTCGAAAATGCGGAAGGGCGCAAACGGATCGGTCTGCGCGGACGCGGGGAGTGCCAGCAGACCGAGGGCCGCAAAAACGAAGAGACGTCTCATTCGGATTTCTCCCTTGTGGCCTGCGCAGGGGTCGCAGTGACAAGCAAAGCTACCACAACCCTGGCGGCTGCTTGTCACGAGGGCCAAGGTTCTGGCGGAGGGTGCACTACATCAGTGAGATCGTTACAAACTACAAGTTCAAAGGATGGAAGGTTGTGACTCCGTAGTACGAATCTGCTTGACCTGTTAGCTGAGCATCTCTCTTAAGTCCCCGCTGACCCGCGAGGTTGGTTCGGTTAGGCTTTGAACTTCTTCTGGCGTCACTCCCGGCGCAATCTCTTCCAGCACCAGCCCCTGCGGAGTGACGCGAATCCACGCCAACTCCGTCGCGATCGTCTCGACAACGCGCACGCCTGTCAGCGGCAGCGTGCATTTCTTCAGAATTTTGGGTGCACCCTCTTTGGTGCAATGCTCCATCGCCACGATCACTCGCCGCGCGCTCGCCACCAGATCCATCGCCCCGCCCATCCCCTTCACCATTTTGCCGGGGATCATCCAGTTCGCCAGCGTTCCTTCCTCATCGACTTCCATCGCGCCCAGCACGCTCAGGTCGACGTGCCCGCCCCGGATC
>JBAVUB010000538.1:0-10246 GCA_049696575.1 Acidobacteriaceae bacterium
CGCTGCGACCGGCGGGCGTGGAGGCAGCAGAGAGGCTGACGCTGGTGAAGAGTCCGCTGTCGACGACGGGCGTGACGCTGACGTCGTTTGAGGACATCACGCACTACAACAATTTTTATGAATTCGGCGTGGACAAGGGCGATCCGGCGCGAAATGCGGGGAAGCTGCAGACGCGGCCGTGGTCGATCAAGGTGGAAGGGCTGGTGAAGGAGCCGAAGACGTTCGACATCGACGCTCTGCTGAAGCTGAAACCACTGGAGGAGCGGGTGTATCGCCACCGGTGCGTGGAGGCGTGGAGCATGGTGATTCCGTGGGCGGGGTATTCGCTGTCGGAGTTCATCAACGCGTGTGAACCGCTGCCGACGGCGAAGTTTGTGCAGTTTCTTTCGCTGGCCGACCGGAAGACAGAGCTGCTGCCGTTTGAGGCGGGCATTTCGTGGCCCTATTCGGAGGGGCTGCGCATGGATGAGGCGATGCATCCGCTGACGCTGCTGACTTTCGGATTGTATGGCGAGGCGCTGCCGAATCAGGATGGCGCTCCGGTGCGGGTAGTGGTGCCGTGGAAGTACGGGTTCAAGTCGGCGAAGTCGATTGTGAAGGTGAAGTTTGTGAAGAGCCAGCCGGCGACGACGTGGAATGACATGTCTCCGCAGGAATATGGGTTCTACTCGAATGTGAATCCGAATGTGGATCATCCGCGCTGGAGCCAGAAACGGGAACGCGTGATTGGTGCGCCGATTTTCCGGCAACTGCAGCCGACGCTGATGTTCAACGGGTATGGGGATCAGGTGGCGAGCTTGTATACGGGGATGGATTTGAAGAGGAACTTCTAAAGGCAGCGGCCTGCAGCCTGCAGGCTGCAGCCAATACGATTCACTTTGAAGATGGACGAAGCTCATCCATGAGCAAGCGGTGGATTGTGGCGCTGAAGGTGTTGGCGCATGCGGCTTGTCTTGCGCCGGTGGCGTGGCTGGTTTGGCGGCTGTGGCTTTCGGTGACGACCGATCCCGGAGCGCTGGGACCGGATCCAACACACACCGTGACATTCTTCACCGGGCGGGGAACGCTGCGGCTGCTGGTGATCACACTGGCGGTGACGCCGGTGCGGCGGCTGATACCAAAGTTGAGCTGGCTGGTGAAGTTTCGGCGGATGCTGGGGCTGTACGCGTTCTTCTACGCGTGCCTGCATTTGACGACGTATGTGTGGCTGTATGCCGGGTTCAGCTGGTCGGCGATGGTGGACGACATCAGCCAGCGGCGATTCATCACGGCCGGGCTGGCGGCGTGGCTGATGCTGCTGCCGCTTGCCGCTACGTCGACGACGTGGTCGATTCGCAAGCTGGGCGGGAAGAACTGGAACCGGCTGCACTGGCTGACGTACGCGGCGGCGATCAGCGGCGTGGTGCATTACTGGTGGGGCGTGAAGTCTGGGGTGAAGACTCCGCTGACGATCACCGTGGTGCTGGGGGTGTTGCTGGTGGCGCGGCCGATCTTAGCCGCGCGAAAGGGCACCGGGCACCGGGCGCCGGGCACAGCAAAGGCGTGACCTTCATACGGTGCCGAGGGGTTTGGTCATTTTGATGAAGTGGCAGGGCTGGGTGACGCGGGGGACCATTTCCGGACGGATGGGCGCGGTGCCGTCTTCAACATAGCCGAGCTTGCGGTAGAAGGGCGGCAACTCGGTGCGGAGGTTCACGACGGTCAGGTCCATGTGGTGGGAGCCCATTTCGCGAGCGAACTCTTCCGCGGCGGCCATGAGGCGGCGGCCGAGGCCGGTCTTTTGCATTGAGGGGCTGACGGAGAGCAGGCCGAGGTAGCTGCGGTCGCCGCGCAGCTCGATGTAGACGACTCCGCCGAGCGCACCGTTTTCTTCGGCGAGGAGGAAGCGGCCCTTCTGAAAATACTGGAAAGTTTCTTCGGGGGTGAGGCGATCGCGCACGATGAAGAAAGCCTCGACTTTAAAGGCCTGGTTGATGAGGGCCATGAGGGCAGGGAGGTCGGATTCCTCCGCAAATCGGATGTTCATCGTTCTCCTGCTTTCGCAAGGGACCGGGCCATGCGGATGAAGTGGCAGGGGCGGTTGATGCGGCTCGCCCATTCTTCGGGCATAGGCTCCTCGCCTGCCTCGATGTAGCCAAGCTTGCGGTAGTAGGGCGGCAGATCGGTGCGCAGGCTGACGACAGTCAATTCCATGCGGAGCGCGCCCTGGTCGCGCGCGAAATCTTCGGCGGCGGTGGTGAGGCGGCGGCCGAGGCCGGTTTTTTGCCGGGAGGGATCCACGGAGAGCAGCCCGAGGTGGGCGACTTCTCCGTCCAGTTCAACGAGGACGCATCCCGCCAGACCCGCGTCGTCTTCGGCGAGAAGGAAGCGGCCCTTGCGGAAGTAATGGCGGGCGTGTTCGGCATCCAGGCGCGGCTCAAGCTTGAAGGGTCTTTCGATTTCGAAGGCCGCGTTGATCATGACGAGGAGTGCGGGGAGATCGGACTCCTGGGCAAATCTGATTTCCATCGTTCTGTTCTTTCTCGCGGGGTGCTGATTACAAATGAAGAGGCCGGAAGCTTGTAGCTCCCGGCCCCAGGGAAACTGTCCGCTTTGCGGTTATCGCGAGGCGGGACCTTTGCTGAGGGCGGCTTCCTTCTGGGCCAGGACCTGCTGCACCTTTTGCTCGAGCTGGGCAGCCTGGGGCATGAGGCCGAGCGCCTGCTGAATTTCGGGATCCCAGTCGGCTTTGACTTTGAGCTCGGAAGTAAGGCCGAACTGGGTTTCGAAGATGGACGCTTTGACGTTCGTCTTCACCCAGTCGAGATTAGCTTCGAGTTCCTGCGGCGTGTAGTCGTAGTTCTGCGTGGAGAGGTACTGCTTGAAATCGCTGAGGACGGAATCATCGACCTGGAAATCTTTATTGACGGTGCGATGGGCGAGATATTCCTCGGTGAAGCCGAGGAAGGCCTCGCGTTCGAGGAGCAGGTCCTGGAAGGGCGTCGACTTGGGTGACTCGATTTTGATATCGGGGGTGATGCCACCGCCGCCGTAGACGGTGCGGCCGGAGTCAGTGAGCTTGACTTCGCGGTCTTTGTCATCCTGGGGCTGATCGTGGTTGTAGTAGTAGTCGTAGAGCGAAACGCCGCTGTAGTTGCGCTGAATGAGACGACCGCTGGGCGTGAAGTAGTGATAGGTGGTGAGGGCGAGGCCGGTGTTGTCAGAGAGGGTATAGACAGTCTGGACGAGGCCCTTGCCGAAGGTGGTTTCGCCGGCGATGAGGGCGCGGTCGTGATCCTGGAGGGCGCCGGAGACGATTTCAGCGGCGGAGGCGGTACCGCGATTGACGAGAACAACGATAGGGAAACTGTCGCCGTCGTTGCCATGAGTGGCGCGATAGACCTGTTCAGGGAAGGCGCGGCCGCGTTGGGAGACGATGATCTGTCCACGCTTGAGGAGGCGATCGCAGACGCTGACGGCTTCGACGAGAACGCCGCCGGGATTTTGGCGGAGATCGAGGACCAGGCCTTTGAGGTTGGGGCCAAAGGATTCGATGGCGTCATCAAACTCGCGGCCGGTAGTCTCCTGGAACTGGCGGATGTGGAGGTAGCCGATGCCGGGACGGATTTCGTAGCTGAGGTCGATGCTGGCGTTGGGAATTTCGTCGCGGACGAGGTCGAAGTTGAGCGGAGACGAGGCGCCAACGCGGGTCATGGTGACGTTGACTTTGGTGCCGCGGGGGCCTTTGAGGCGATTGGCGACATCGTCGGAGGTCATGCCGTTGGCGGACTGGCCATCGATGCTGGTGATGACATCGCCGGGATGGATGCCGGCGCGGAAGGCCGGGGAATTCTCGATGGGGTTGACGACGACGACTTTGCCATTCTGCTGCACGATCAGCATGCCGACGCCGTAGTACTTGCCGTGCTGATCTTCCTTCATGCGGGCGTAGGCTTTGGGGTCGTAGAAGCTGGAGTGGGGATCGAGGGTGTGGAGCATCTCCGGGATGGCGCCGTCGTAGATGGCTTTGTCGGGCATATCGCCGGTGAGGGGCTCAGCGTAGTTCTTCGCGACGATGTCATAGACCGCGCTGAAGGACTTGAGGCCATCGCGGAAGGTGGACTCGTCCTGCGCGGACTGTGCGCCGACCTGCTGGCTGAGCACCATGCCGCCGAGCGCGCAGACGGCAAAGAAGACGATGAGGGAGAAGAGGGTGCGACGGGTGCGGATGGACATACTGATTGGGAGGTCCTCGCGCGCTTTTGTCCGGTGTGGGGCGGAGAAAAAGCGACTTTATAGGGAGTATAGCAGCGAAAGGCGAGCGAACGACGAGGGAAAAAGCGGGCGAGGGAAGAGCCTGTAGCCCGTAGCCTGTAGCGGGTAGTTGGTGGTTCGCGGCGAAAGGCGATACGAGGATAAGCGGCGGACGGGGCATTGCGGGGCGATTCGGGACTGGAGCAGGAAAGTGGGGCGCTGGGGGACGAGGATGTGGTAGCGTGATGCCAATTCGTCCCCCACAGGCATGGTTTTGAAGGTCCTGAGAAGAGGATTCGGGATGTCGATTGGCTGGCCAGCAGGCGCGGTTTTGCTGCTGTCGATGGTGGGGTTCGCCGCAGGGCAGCGGAGTGGGAACGCTCCGAGCGCCAGCCAGAGCCCGGCTCCTGGCGGCGGCCAGCGCGGCGTGCAGACGATGAACGACGATGCGACGCCGCGGGTGAAGAACGGCCATCAGTACGTAGTGGCGATCGGTATCGATCACTACGAGAACTGGCCGATCCTGAGCACCGCGGTCAGCGACGCGACGGGGTTTGCAAAGCTGCTCACCAGCAAATTCGGGTTTGAATACGGGGTTGAGCCGCTGACGGAGAAGAACGCGACGCGCGAGGCGATCATTTCGCTGATCGACGACGATCTTCGTAATCGGCTCCAGCCCGAAGACTCGCTGATCATCTTCTTTGCTGGGCACGGCACCACGCGGAACGACAAGATCGGCGACGTGACACGTTCGGTGGGATTCATTGTGCCGGTGGACGCGCATCGGGACGCGGACAACCGGTGGAGCGATTACCTGAACGTCGAGGAGCTGCTGCGAACAATCAGCACGCTGCCCGCGGGGCACATTCTGGTGATTCTGGACAGCTGCCACAGCGGCATGGCGCTCGGAAGCAAATTCTCGACAGCGCGCGACGACACGCGGTTTCAGCAGGACATGTTGCGGAAGGTGAGCCGCAAGGTGATCTCGAGCGCGCAGGGGGACCAGCAGGCGGCGGACCAGGGGCCGTTGCCGGATCATTCGCTGTTTACGGGGCTGATGATTCAGGGACTGACGACGGGGAAGGCCGATGCCTACGGCAAGGGGCTGGTGACATCGAGCCAGCTGGGGGCGTATGCGCAGCACGAGGTGGGTGTCGCCGAGGGATCGAAGCAAACGCCGCTGTTCGGGTCCTTCGATCTGGATGAGGGAGGGGAGTTGATCATTCACCTGGGTGCGGGGCCGAGCACCGCGGCGGAGGGCGCGAACCCGGCCACCACGCTGACGAAGTACGAAACCAACGAGGTTGCGCGGATGCGCGAGGAGAGCGGCGACAAAGCCCACGCGTACTGGAGCGCCGACGATTCTTTGAAGAATTTCCCGGCGGCTCGGAGCGCGGCGCTGAAGTTGTGCGAAGGCGGAGATGGCTGGGGATGCGCGGAGGCGGCGACCAGCTTCGCCAGCGGGCTGGGCGGGGGGACCGATTATCCGCGCGCGGTGAACCTGGCGCAGCAGGCGTGCAATGCGAAGGTTGGGGACGCCTGCGTTCTGCTCGCGGCCCTGTATTCCACCGGGGAGACGATTCAGCCGGATCTGCAGAGCGCGGCGCGGCTGTTCCAGGAGACGTGCAACCAGGGAAATCTGCACGGTTGTTTTGGGCTGGGCAGCTTGTATCTGCAGGGTCGCGGCGTGACCCAGGATAACGAGCAGGCGAAGAGCCTCTTCACCCGAGCCTGCGACGGCGGAGAGTTCAAAGGGTGCAACGGGCTGGGGGTGCTCTATGCCTATGGCGTCGGGATTGCGCACGACTACGGTCAGGCGCTGACCCAGTGGCAGAAGGCCTGCGATGGCGGCCTGATGAAGAGCTGCGAAAACGTGGGCGACCTGTATCTGAATGGGCGGGGCGTGACGAAGGATCCGGCGAAGACGGCCAGCTTATTCCAGAAAGCTTGTGACGGCGGTGAACTGGAAGCCTGCAGCCGGCTGGGCTACATGTACCAGGCCGGACTGGGGGTTGCGAAGGACGCAGCGCAGGCGGTGAAGCTGAATCAGACGGCGTGCGATGGCGCGGAAACGCTGGGCTGCCGGAATTTGGGGAACATCTACGAGTTTGGCAATGGGGTGGCGGTGGACGTTGGGCGAGCCGCGGTGTATTTCCGGAAATCCTGCGACACCAGCGGCGGCATGTACGGCTGCAACAACCTGGGAACAATGTACGAGCGGGGATTGGGCGTGAATCGGGACCCGCGGGAGGCGGCGCGTCTCTACAAACGGGCGTGCGAGGCGGGCCAGATGATCGCGTGCCGCAACGTTGCGTTTCTCTACGCGCAGGGGAGCGGGGTTGGGAAAGACGAGGGAGAGGCGGCGCGCATGTTCCGCAAGGCGTGCGACGGCGGCGACCTGGTGGGATGTACGAAGCACGGGTTGATGCTGGCCGCTGGAGAAGGCATAGCAAAAAACGCAACCCAGGCGGTGGGGTTGTTTCGAAAAGCCTGCGACGGGAAAGAGATGGAGGGCTGCCTGAACCTGGGCTTCATGACGCAGAACGGCGCGGGAGTGGAGAAGGATCCAGCCGCGGCGATCAGTCTGTTTCAGAAGGTTTGCGACGGCGGGACGATGGAGGGCTGTACCCAACTCGGCTATGCGTATTTCGCGGGAACAGGCGTGGCCAAAGACAACACGCAGGCGAACAGCTTCTACAAGAAGGCCTGCGACGGCGGTGATATGACTGGCTGCACGCAGCTGGCTTTCGCGTATCTCGAAGGCCTGGGCGTGGCCAAGGACATCAACCGGACCATCGAGCTGGACCGCAAGGCGTGCGACAACCAGGGAGTGCAGGGGTGTACGACGCTGGCGTTCATTTACTCGACCGGCGCCGGCGTGCCGAAGGACAGCGCAGAAGCGGCGAAATACAGCCGCAAGGGATGCGACGGTGGAAATCTGTCGGCGTGCATCAACCTGGCGGTTTCGTACTACACCGGTCGCGGAATGCCGAAGGATGTGGCTCAGGCGGTGGCGCTGGACACCCGGGCGTGCGCGGGGGGCGAGACGTGGGCTTGCCTCAGCCTGGCGTCGATCGAATTCATGGTGCAGCAGGGACTGGGTGACGAGAAGGATGACGCGCATCTTTCCGGCGAGAGCCGGAAGAGCTGCGACAGCGGGCAAATGACGGGGTGCGTGATGCTGGCGCTTCTGCTGCACAACGGATTGGGAATTGCGCAGGATGACAATGCGGCGCTGGCGCTGTTTCACAAGGCGTGCGACGGCGGCGCAACCCTCGGCTGCATGTATCTGGGGGGCGCGTATTCGTATGGAACGGGAGTGGCGAAGGATGACGTGCAGGCGGCCAGCTATTACAGGAAGGCGTGCGACGGCGGCAACACGGCGAGTTGCACGGCGCTGGGATTCGCGTATCAGAACGGATTCGGCGTGACGCGCGATGCGGTGCAGTCTTTTGCCCTCTATCGCGAGGCCTGCGATGGCGGTCAGCTGGCGGGCTGCCACAAAGTGGCGGCTGCCTACCAGAGCGGCGAGGGCACGCCGCGGGATCCGGATCAGGCGGTGGCCTTCTTCCGCAAGGCGTGCACGGGGGGAGATACGACGGCGTGTGATGATCTGAAAGCGGAACAGTGAGCAGCTGCCAGCCGTTAGCGATTAGCTGTTAGCGATGCGTTCGAGTTGGGCGAGGTGGTTGAGGTCGTGTCCGCCCATGGTTTCGACAATGGTGGCAAAGGTCATGGCGCCCCGCTCAGGGTGCGTGACGGGCTTGTTCGCATGGGCGGGCAGGGCGGATTCAATCAGCAGCAGATTCCAGCGGCGCAGAACGGCAAAGGTGGCGAGGGCGTCATTGGCGTCCATGGTGGAGTAGCGCGCGGCCCATTTGTCCTGATCGAAGGGCTGGACGATGTGATGGTCCTCGGCGAGGGTCTGGCGCAGACGAAAGGCGAAAACGGATTCGCAGTCGGCGAGATGGCAGAGGATGTCGCGCGGGCTCCACTTGCCGGGCGCGGGCGGAGTGGTGATCCTGGCCGGACCGATGGCCTGAGCGAGGGCTTTCAGGCGCGCGGGCGTGTTGGGGAGGACGGCGAGGGGAGCCTCACCCTGGAGGAATTTGGCGTACGGATTGGCGGTTTCGGCGACGGTGGACATGGGGTTGAGTATGCCATGTTCCGGGGGAGGAGTTGTCAGCACGAATTCCCGAATTCCTGGTCGTTGGCTATGTCTTAGCAAGCATCGTCGTTTCGTCTTCCGCAGATGCCTGCAACAGCATCTCTGTCTGGGGATCCATTCTCTCCCTTTCTGTAGAGAACTACTCCTTCTTCGGCAATATCGTGATGCACGCTGTTGATCGAGCGGCGGAATCGCTCGTGCCGCGCCTCATCGGCAACAATCAGGTCGACGGACATCCGAAGGCCTGAAAGAACCCCCCACAGCGAAATTGTCGGCTTGGGAGAATCCGGACCGAGGATCACCGCGAGGTCCAGGTCGCTGTCTTCCCGGGGGGTGCCTTTGGCGCGCGACCCGAAGGCGACAATCTTCACCGGGTCCGCGGCCGCGATGAGGCGCTGGAGGGCGGTCCAGACCTTCTCCTCGGTCACATTCCAGGAAATGTCTCCGGTTTGCGGATTGGCAGCGGTCACGGTGGTTTCCGGGCCAGTATTCCATAACGACGCGCCCATTTGAAAGGAGCGAGGAAGCCGGTTAATATAGAGACAGACGAGTTTGTCCGGCAACGCGGTGTGCGGGCCGGAGAGATGAGTGGGCGCGAGCCCACTTTTTATTTGGTCTATTTTCAGGGGAAGCGGCGGCGGGCGTTCGGGGCGGGTTTTCACGATATGGCGTTCGATGCGGAACAGATTCGCGCCACAGGGCAACGTGTGGCGGCCTCGCACGGGCTCGACGTGGTGGAGATCGAGTTTCTCGGTGGAGCGAAGCATCGGATCCTGCGGGTGTTTATCGAGAAGAACGCCGAGGAGCGGAAGAAGCTCGAGGAACAGGCCGCGGATGCAAGAGGTTTGGAAGCGGCCGCCGGAGCGGGAGTGGATCAGCTGGCGGGCGTGACGCATGAAGATTGCGCGGCGTTCAGCCGGGATTTTGGGACGGTTCTGGATGTGGAGGATTTGATTCCCGGGGGCGAGTACACCCTGGAGGTTTCCTCGCCGGGGCTGGACCGGAAGCTGAAGGGGATCGAGGATTACCGGCGGTTTGCGGGGCTGCTGGCGAAGGTGCAGACGTTCGAGCCGGTGGCTGGCAACCGGCACTGGCAGGGCAGGATCATTGGCGTAGAAGAGGGATCGCTCAAGCTGGCGCCGGAAGCGAAGAGGCAAAAGAAGGGTACAGGGCACAGAGTGCAGGGCACAGGGAGTGCGGCGGAAGTTGAGATTGGGCTGAGCAATATTGAGAAGGCGAACCTGGTGCCGGAGATCTGAGAAGCAGAGTTTAGGGATTAGGGATTAGGGATTAGAAAAAGCAAGAGCAAGAAGCAAAGACAAAGTTCAGGGACAGAGAGAAACAGATGGCGAGTGTGCTTTACGAGAGCATTGAGGCGTTGAGCCGGGATAAGGGCATCGATGCGCAGATTGTGATCACGGCGGTCGAGGATGCGATCGCGCTGGCGACGCGGAAGTATTACAAGACGCAGGAAAACATGCGCGCTGAGCTCGACAAAGACACCGGCGAGATCCGGGCGTACGTGTTTAAGACGGTGGTGGAAACGCCAGAACTGATCGAGGACCCGGTGAACCAGATCGCTCTGGAAGAAGCGCGGGCACTGGCGCCGGAGGTGGAAGTCGGCGGAGAGATCCGCTACTACAAGGCGACCGACGTGCTGGGGCGGATTGCCGCGCAGATGGCGAAGCAGGTGATCTTCCAGAAGGTGCGCGAAGCGGAGCGCGACACAGTATTCAACGAATATGCGCATCGCGTGGGCGAGGTGCTGACGGCGACAGTGAAGCGCGTCGAGCTCCAGGACGTGATCTTCGACCTGGGCAAAGCGGAGGCGCGGATGCCGCGGCG
>JBAVUB010000539.1:0-22767 GCA_049696575.1 Acidobacteriaceae bacterium
TGATCCTGGAGGTCTGGAAGAACCGGGAGAAGATCCGAGGGATGCGGCTGACGTATGAGGCGCCGTTTCTGAGACACTTCACCGCGCGGTTGGCGCCCGTGGAGTGAGAGGAAAGGCCGAGAGTAAAAGGACAGGTCCGAGGACCTGTCCTTTTCATTTTGGAAAGAAGCTACTTCGCGGCGACTGCTACTTTTTTCGCTCCCGCTTGTTCTTTGAGCGTAGCGGCTTTGTCCGTCGCTTCCCAGGTGAAATCGGGTTCGTTGACGCGTCCGAAGTGGCCGTAGGCTGCCGTTTTGCGATAGATGGGACGGCGGAGATTCAGGCTCTCGATGATGCCCTTCGGGGTGAGCTCGAAATTCTTACGCACGAGCGCGACCAGTTCGGCTTCATGGATCGTGCCGGTGCCAAAGGTCTCGACGAGGACGCTAACCGGCTCCGCTATGCCGATGGCGTAGGCCAGCTGGACTTCGCAGCGCTCGGCCAGGCCGGCCGCGACGATGTTCTTGGCGATGTAGCGAGCCACGTAAGCAGCCGAGCGATCGACCTTCGTCGGATCCTTGCCGGAGAAAGCGCCGCCGCCGTGGCGGCCCATGCCACCGTAGCTGTCGACGATAATCTTGCGTCCGGTCAGTCCGGTATCGCCCATGGGACCGCCGATGACGAAGCGGCCGGTGGGATTGATGTGGTACTTGGTGTTCTCGTCGAGGAGATTGGCCGGCAGCACAGCCTGGATAACGTGCTTCAGAATGTCGGCGCGGAGTTCTTCGTTGGTGACGGTCTCGGCGTGCTGGGTGGAGATGACGACGGCGTCGATGCGGACGGGCTTGTGATTGGCGTCGTACTCAACGGTGACCTGACTCTTGCCATCGGGGCGAAGGTAAGGGAGCTTGCCGCTCTTGCGGACCTCTGACAAACGACGAGTGAGTTTGTGGGCCAGCGAGATGGGCGTGGGCATCAGCTCGGGCGTCTCGTTGGTCGCATAGCCGAACATCATGCCCTGGTCGCCGGCGCCGCCCGTGTCGACGCCCATGGCGATGTCGCCGGACTGCTTGTTGATGGTGGAGATCACCGCGCAGGTGTTGGAGTCGAATCCGTAAACCGCGTTGTCGTAGCCGATGGCGGAGACGACGCCGCGAACCAGCGCCTGGAAGTCAACGTAGGCGCGGGTGGTGATTTCGCCGGCGATGACAACCAGACCGGTCGCAGTGAGGGTCTCGCAGGCGACGCGGCTGTACGGGTCCTGTTCAAGGCAGGCATCAAGGATGGCGTCGGAAACCTGGTCGGCGATTTTGTCGGGATGGCCTTCAGTGACGGATTCCGAGGTAAAAAGAAACTTTTCGGTTGCTGGCAAGAAAATTCCTCCGAGGGATGCGGATTGCCACACGCGATGGGGCGGCAGAATCCGATGGGATTGCTGGGTCTATGGTACCAGGGCAGGAGGCCTGGGGCAAAGGGTTGCAGCGGAGGGGAAAAACGGGCGGCTCAACAGTGAAATTGGGGGTTAGAGGGGACTGGCGACGGCGCAGGATCGGGCGGGAAATCCGACGAGTCAGGAAGAGAGGTCGCGCAGCGTAGAATCCCAACACAAATCCTTATGAGCGAGAAAACTCCGCAGAATCTGAAAAACCACGGCCGGACCGACGCTTGGTTTATGGCCCTTGGGTTGATTGTGCTGGCCAACCTGATCGTCGCAGTTGTCAGCCTGGTTCGGGTGCGCAACTTCCATCATGTCTGGGTGCTGATTTTGTCGCTGGCGCTGATTGTCCTGTGGCTGCGCGTGCGGGGATATCCACTGAAGGTGCAGGATCGGGTGATCCGGCTCGAAGAGCGTTTGCGGCTGCAGGCGCTTGCGCCGCCGGAGCGGCAGAAACAGATCCAGCGGCTGAGCGAGGATCAGTTGATCGGGTTGCGGTTTGCGGGGGACGATGAAGTGGTCGCTCTGGCTCGGCAGGCCCTCGATGAGAATCTGAACCGCAAACAGATTAAGGAACGCATCCGGAACTGGCGTGCCGATACCTGGCGCGTGTGACGCCGTTCTGCTGCCGGCAAACCTGCAATCGCGGTCGGCTCTACTGCGGCTTTGCGGGTGACGTTGGCTGGCTTGCAGGCGGCTGGGCTGGCGAAGACGGCGTTTGTCCGGCAGGCGTCTTTTGCGGATTGCCGGTAATATCCTGTCCCTGATAAATCACGCGGATGCTGGTGTGGAATTCGTGGTAGTTGGTGTATTTCAGCGTCTCGCGCATGTGGACGTCCTCGCTGAGATAGCCGTGTCCGGCGGAAAAGTGCAGAATGCCGTCGCCGTGGGTGTAGACCGGGAACCAATATCTTCCATCGACCAACTGGCGATAGGTCACGAAGGGCATGGACAGGTCTTCATGGCCAGGGCGCGTGTCGTCGGGGACGGTCTTGCCATTGGTGACCACGATCTGGTGTTCTTTCTGGTCGACCCAGATGCGGCCCTGGAAATAGCGCTTCTTCTTTTCAATGACCTTCGGCCTGACGTCGAAGACCCAGGTATCGATCTCGTCGATTTTCTGCTTGCCAACGTAGGTGATGTCGTACTGCGGGGCGTCCTCGGTGGTGAGGACGAAGGGCAGGCGCTCCTCGATGTCGGAGAAATCAGCGGGAGACATCATGACGCGGGTGAGCGAATTGGCCGGCGCATCGAGAACTCGCTCCGTACGGCGGTCCTCGTCGTCGAAGGCGATGTCCACAACCTGGTAATACTGACCGTCAGGTTTGCCATCGTCGTCGATGGTCTGGACGCGGACGCTCCGCTGCCAGGTGTAGTTGTTGAGGGCCTGGCGGAAAACGGCTTCCTTCGCAGTGAACTCGGTGACGATCTGCTGGACGGGAACCTCGGGCTGCGACTGGTCGAGCGGGCTGAATCCCTGGTCGAGAGGCATCGACGTGTAGGAAGCCTGGGCGTCGAGCGCGAGCGGAGAAAGCAGCATCATGGGTGCGGCGAGAAGGGCTGGGATCCAGCGGCGGGCTACGACGGAAGACACGATGCGGCTCCTGTTCCATCAGGATAGACGCAGCGGAAGCGATGGGGGTTAGGGTTGCGGGTCCAGGAAGAGAAAATCCGGGGGCGGCGCAACCGGGCGGAAATGCATCAGGTCGCACCAACTTGTGCATTTTCACCGGGCTGGCGAAACGACTAAACTCGGGACATTCTCCACGGAGACTACCGATCACCATGGATCTCTACAGGGCGCCGACGCTGATTCTGCTGTTCGTGCTGGTGGCGGTATTCGGCGCGCTTTGGCTGCAGAGGCGGTCTTTGCCGCCACTGCGGGTGCGGGCCGGCGAAGCTCCCACAGCGCGGCGGCGGCAGCTGCTGTGGCTGGTGGGCTGGATGTTCGCGGCGATCCAGCTGGAGATGGAGGTCTTCGGTCGCGAGCAGGCAGGGATGTGGCTGGCGATTTCGCGCGTCAGCATGCTGATGGCGGCGATCATGTTCCTGGGATCGATGGCGCCGCAGCATTTTGGCAGGAGATTCCGCATTCCATACGTCGTGGCTTTGGCCGCGCCGCTGATTCTGTTTACGGTTCTGGTGTCAATCGATCCCGTGCCTGGACCGCGGATGCGGGCGCTTCTGCTGGCCTGTGTGTTCGCGACCCTGCTGGCTGGAGCCGGTTGGAGCCTCAAACGGCATCTCTTGCCGGTATGGCTGGGCCTGCTGCTCGTCGCCGCTGTGGGTGGAGTCGGCGTCTGGCTCACGCTCCAGGGAAGGTACGCCGGGGTGCTGGCGCTGACGCAGAGCAGCATCCTGCTGGTGACCGCCCTTCTCTTTGCCATCGCGTTCCAGCGCGTCAGCGCGGGGGTGGTGTTCACGGTTGGCGGACTGGTGGCGTGGTCGCTGCCGGTGATGCTGGTGCCGCTGATGGGGGCGACAGGAGCACCCGTCCTGCTGGTGCGGGCGCTGAACCTGATGAAGGTGATCGCGGCGGTCGGAATGATCGTCCTGGTGCTGGAGGACGAGATCGCCTCAAACAAAGCAGCCCAACTGCGGGACCGGCGCGCGCGCGTGGAGATGGAGAAGTACACAGAGATTTTCCTGGAGGCGATGCCGTTTGAGGAGGACGGCAGCCAGTACGATCCCATCTGCGAGGCGATCACCGGAGCGAGCCGGTTCACCCAGGCGTCGATCATCGTGCGCAGCCCTGGAGGCCGTTTCCATCTGGCGGGCCGTGCGGGCATCGAGGGTGCGCTGGCAGAAGCCCTGGACGCCATGGCGCGACGGACCCCGGAAGAGAAGGTCCGGGAGATGGGCGAGAAAAGACTATATACGCAGCAGATCGGGCACCTGGTGCTGCTGGATCTGACGCCGCTGATGGAGCCGGGCGACGAACTGCTGCAACTGAACTTTTGCCAGACGCATGCGATTCCCATCCGCGGGCGCGATCACGAGCTGCTGGGGGCGCTGCTGCTGACCGGCCTGCGCGAACCAGACCAACCGCTGTTGACCGAGGACGTGCTGCCGCTGGAGCTGCTGATTGCACGCATCGGAACAGCACGGGAACATCAGATCCTGCTGCGCCGGTTGCTGCAGGCGGAGCGGCTCGCGGGCCTGGGGCAGCTGGCGGGCGGAGTGGCCCACGAACTGAATAATCCTCTGACCGTGATCACCGGCTATGCAGAATTAATGACGGACAACGAGGGAGCAATCCACGATCAGGCGCTGGTGATCCTGAACGAGGCGCGGCGGATGAAGCAAATCATCGAGAGCCTGATCCGGTTCCGCAAGGCATCTCCGGGCAATCGCGAGCCCGTTTCAGTCGAACTGTTGCTGCGCGATATCGACAGGCTGGCGCGCCACGATCTGGAAGGCGCCCACATTGATCTCCAACTGCGGATTCCCGAGGATTTGCCCCGGGTGAAGGCGGACGGGGACCAGATCCGCCAGGTCTTTCTCCAGGTGGTGAAGAACGCGATTGGGTCGATGCATGACTCGCCCGAAGGCGTCGAGCGCCGGCTGACGGTCGAAGCCGCGTCCGTTGGCCACAACGTGCAGGTGACGCTCACGGATAGCGGGCCGGGATTTGTGCAGCCGGGGCGCGTCTTCGATCCGTTTTATACGACGCGCGACCAGGGCGAGGGCATGGGGCTCGGGCTGAGCGTTTGCTACTCGATCATTCGCGAACATGGCGGGGAAATTTCCGCGCTCAATGTGCACCCGCGTGGAGCTGCGGTGGTGATTGAGCTGCCCGCCGCCGAGCCTGGAGAGCATGCGGAGATGGACACCTCGTCGCGCAGTCCGGTCGCGTGAACGCACCCACGCGCGCGGTTCAGGCTCCGCGCGGTTTAGGATAGTCCGTTGCGATCGAGAGGAAAAAGATGAAGGGACCATGGTGGATCGCGGCTGCGCTGCTGGCGACGCTGGGCATGGGTGCGCAGACATCGGCTCCGATGCAGAGTGGGACGAACCAGGAGCCAGCATCGGCAAGCAAGCGCCCGATGACCTTCGAAGACCTGATGAAGATGCGGCGGCTCGGCGATCTTGCCGTTTCGCCGGACGGCAAATGGGTGCTGTTCTCGGCGACGGATGTGGATCTCGAGAAGAACACGAAGACGTCCCATCTGTGGATTGTGCCGGTCGCGGGTGGTGAAGACACACCGCTGACAGCATCGTCGGCGGGCGAGAGCCGCGGGCGATTTTCTCCGGATGGGAAGCAGATCGCCTTTCTCAGCGCGCGCGATGGGAGCCAGCAAGTCTGGCTGGCTTCGTTTGATACAGCCACGGGGACCATGGGCGAGCCCCACCAGTTCACACACATCAGCACCGAGGCGGATAACGTAACCTGGGCGCCGGATGGGAAGCACATTCTGTTTACGTCGTCGGTTTATCCGGAGTGCAGCGCGACGGGCGGGGCCCCGGTTCCAGCAGCCGATGAGAATGCGTGTAACAAACTGAAGGATGACGAGCAGAAGCAGTCAAAGGTGAAGGCGAAAATCTTTACTGCACTGCTTTACCGGCATTGGAACGCGTTCACCGACGACAAGCGGAGCCATTTGTTTCTGGCGTCGACGGAGGATGGAAGTCTTCGCGACTTGAATCCGGGCGACACGCACGATGTTCCGCCGTTTTCGCTGGGCGAGCCGGACGGATGGGATTTTTCTCCGGACGGGAAGGAAATTGCGTTCGAAGAGAAGAAGGTCGACGACCCTGCGCTCAGCACAAATGTGGATATTTTTACGCTGCGACTCTTCGACGACCTGGGAAATGCGAACACCGAAGCCCAGCCGGTGAAGATTTCGACCAGTCCGGGCGGGGATTTCACGCCGCGATATTCGCCGGATGGAAAGTGGATCGCGTGGCGGATGCAGAAGCGGGCTGGGTATGAGAGCGATCGCTTCCGGCTCGTGGTATATGACCGGGAGACGAAAACCATTCGCGAGGTGCTGCCGAATTTCGATCGCTGGGTGGACGAGGAGGCGTGGGGGCCGGATTCGAAGACTATCTTTTTTGCGGCCGGGGATGTTGGGCAGGAACCCGTGTTCGCGGTTTCGATTCCGAGCGGCCGCCTCATCCAAGAAACCGCCCACGGAGAATACTCGGGCCTCACGCCGCTGCCGGACGGAACAACACTGATTGCGTCGATGATGACCGTTGGTCGACCGTCCGAAGTATTCAGCATCACGGGCCTCTATTCAACTGAATATTCCGCTTTTTCGAGGAGGTTTTCACCGGGATCGGCACCCGATCAAGTGGGAAGGCCAGGTGCTGACGCCGCTCCTCTTACGAATGCGGTGTCAACTCAGGTGAGCCATCTCAACGATGCACTCTTCGATCAGCTCGACCTTCCAAAGATGGAATCCTTCTGGTTCCCCTCCATCGGCGATGTCAAAGTCCAGGGCTTCATCATCCGCCCGCCAGGTTTCGACGCGAACAAAAAGTATCCGGTGAAGTTCGTGATCCATGGCGGTCCGCAGGGCGCCATGGGCGACAGTTGGAGCTACCGCTGGAACGCAGAGCTGTTTGCGGCCAACGGCTACGTCGTCGTCATGATCAATCCGCGCGGTTCGACCGGCTACGGCCAGGCCTTCGTTGACGGTGTGAACGGCGACTGGGGCGGCAAGCCGTACGTCGACCTGATGCGCGGGCTCGACTACGCCGAGCAGCATTATCCCTTCATCGACAAGACGCGCGAGTGCGCGATGGGCGCGAGCTACGGCGGCTACATGGCGAACTGGGTGCTGGGCCACACCGACCGCTTCAAGTGCATCGTGAGTCACGATGGGATGTTCAATCCTGAGTCGGCGTATGGGACCACCGAAGAGCTGTGGTTCAACGAATGGGAGTTCAAGGGGACGCCCTGGACGAATCGGGCGCTCTATCGCGAGTGGTCGCCGATGCTCGCCGAGACCCACTTTAAGACGCCGACGCTGGTCATCCACAGCCAGC
The DNA here is from genome assembly GCA_049696575.1 of Acidobacteriaceae bacterium. Lineage (GTDB taxonomy): Bacteria > Acidobacteriota > Terriglobia > Terriglobales > Acidobacteriaceae > Palsa-343. Next base: position 7,409 of record JBAVUB010000539.1, read on the forward strand.
TCGACTATCGTCTCGACGTCTCCGAGGGGTATCAGCTCTTCGATACACTGCAGCGGATGAAGGTGCCGTCGAAGATGCTGTACTTCCCCGATGAAGGCCACTGGATCCTGAAGCCGCAGAACTCGCAGCTCTGGTACAAGACGGTGAACGACTGGGTGGACCAGTGGACCCAGGCGACTTCACCAGCACACCAATGACGCGTCTTCGCTCAGAGTCGACGACGGGACGCGGAATCCGCGGTGCTGTGCTCCTGCTTGGGTTCGCCGGCGCGATCATCGCGCAGCCAATAGCGCCGCAGGAGCCTGCGGGGCAGCACTCCACGACCGCCACGGCGAAGGTTCCTCCTCCTGCAAGCGCCTACGCGGGCGACGCTGTCTGCGCCTCCTGCCATGAGGAGCGAGCGAAGACGTTCTTTGCGACTCCGCACTATCTCGACTCAAGCGTAGCGAGCGGGAAGACAATCCTGGGAAACTTCACGCCCGGGAAGAACGTGCTGCGGACGCCGAATCCTGACCTGATTTTCGCGATGATCGCCGCGGACGATGGATTCTTCGAGAGCGCGGTGGACATTCGCGATCCGCAGAACCTGACTGGGCGAGCGGAGAAATTCGATGTGGTCGTGGGCTCGGGACGCCATGGGCAGACCTACCTCTACTGGAAAGGCGACGAGCTCTTCGAGCTGCCGGTGTCGTACTGGACCTGGACCCACGCGTGGATCAACAGCCCTGGTTATCCGGACGGCGGCGTGCGTTTCAACCGGCCGATCGAGCCGCGATGCCTGGAATGCCATATCAGCTGGTTCAAGTCGCTGGCGCCTCCGGATAACCGGTTCGAGCGGGACAGCATGGTGCTGCCGATCGGCTGCGAGCGGTGTCATGGGCCTGGACGCGAGCATGTGGAGCGCGAGCGCAGTGCGAATCCGCCGGCGGCTGGCTCGCCGGAGATCGCCATCGTAAATCCGGCCCGGCTCCCGCGAGACCGCCAGATGGGCCTTTGCGCGCTGTGCCACTCGGGCCCGGCGCAGACGATTGGGACCACCATGACGTACCTTCCGGGCGATGAGATCAACGATTATCTGAAGATCACGGCGCCCCCGGCGAATGTGCCGGTGGACGTGCACGGCAACCAGGTGGGCGCGCTCGAGAGCAGCAAGTGCTTCACCTCCGGCAAGCTGACCTGTTCGACGTGCCATGACGTGCATCGGACCCAGGAAAACGCGGATACCTTTTCCAGTCACTGCCTGGGCTGTCACGATGTGCGTGCCTGCGGGCGCTTTAAGCAAATGGGGGAAGCCATTCGCGGCAAATGCATCGAGTGCCACATGCCGATTGGGAAATCGATGGTCCTCACCTCGCAGTCGGGCGGCCAGTTGCTGCAGGCGCAGCTAAGGACCCACAGGATTGCGATCTATCCACAGACAGCCATGAAGCACTAGGCATACGTAGAGGTAGATTGGTGGACGTGAGATTGAATCCGAGATGATTGCACATCTGCGCGGGCGGCTGTTCTCGAAGCAGCCGGGTCAGGCCATTGTCGAAGCTGGCGGCGTGGGCTACGACGTCACCATCAGCGTGCCGACGTTCACCGCGCTGCCGAAAGAAGGCGGCGAGGTCGCGCTGCATATCCACACGCACGTCCGGGAAGACACGCTGGCGCTGTACGGATTCCTCGACCGCAACGAGAAGCGCTTGTTTGAGCGGCTGATTACGGTGTCGGGCGTGGGGCCGAAGCTGGCGATCACGATTCTGAGCGGCCTGAATCCGGAGCGAACGGTCGAGGCGATTCGCGCACAGGATCATGCCATGCTGACGCGGATTCCCGGCGTCGGGAAGAAACTGGCGGAGCGGCTGGTTGTCGAGCTGAAGGACAAGCTGGAGGATCTGGCAATCGCAGCGCCGGCAGCGCGGCCTCTGGCTCCGGCTGCGGAGGACGTGCTGTCGGCGCTGGTCAACCTCGGCTACCAGCGGCCGGCCGCGCAGAAGGCGATCGAGACAGCAGTCGAGAAGAACAAGGCTGCAGGCGAAGATTTCGACGAGTTATTCCGCGCCGCGCTGAAGGTGATTCGGTAGAACTACGTGATGCGTTTTTGGGCACCGTGCCATATGGTCCCAATAACCACACGGCTCCCGCGAACGCGATAGGCAATGATGTAGGGAGTGCCACCGACGGGCAATTCGCGCAGACCGGGATTGGCCCCTGCCCGTCCGGCGTGGGGAAAGCGTCTGAGCACCTCTGTCATAGCGACAATGCGAGAAGCCAGGCGCTCAGCGGCGCCTGGCTTGTCGAGGGCAACAAACACGCGGATCTCACGCAGCCTTGTTCGGGCCAGAGAAGACCAGACAATTTCGACTGGGGCTGATGTTGGCTTTACCGGCACAATGTTTCATCGTCGTGATCGTTGCCACACACGCACTTCGGCGGCTGCAACTCATGATCGGTTCCCCAGGACAGAAGCCACGCCTTCATATCCTCATGCCGAATATAATGGCCATTCTCGACCTGCCGTTCGGCCTGGCGCATTTCCGCCAGCATGCGCTCCTGATCGGCGACGTAGGACTCCACGGCATCGGAGACGAGGAAGTTAGAGCTGCGGCCAGAAGCCTTCGCGAGCTTCGCGAGGCGCTTTCGCGTTTCTGATTTCAGGCGGATGCTGAAGGTTGCGCTTCGTGTGTTCGCCACAAACACATTATGGCACAAGCTTTCTCAAATCGGAGCTATCTTATTTCGGCGATCTTTTCGCTCCTGCCAACGCGAACTCGGATTTGCTCGGGCCGCCTCAGTACATCAATCTGCCTCTCGCGCGAAATGCTTCCATTGATATGCACCCCTTGCGCGATTTGTTTCTCTCCCTCAGTTCGCGACGGCTTGATACCAAGCTCTACCAGGAGCTTGGCAACGCTTATTTTCACAGGCAGATTACGGTCTGCCATGGCTTTCTTCATGTAGACCTGATCAGCGACTGCGATCTTCTCCAGATCGGGTCTGATAACCTCGACGTCCTGGGCCACCTCCCGACGCTGGAACTGGCGCGCCCAATTCTCGTCCGCAGTCTGCGCAGCATCCGGCGAATGGAAGCCCGCAACAATGGTCCGGGCCAGGCGCTTCTTAGCTTCCATCGGATGCAGCGCGCCAGAAGTGACCTCGGCCCGCATCTGGTCGATCTCCGATTGCCGCAAATCAGTCAGCAGCGTCCAGTAACGCCACATCATTTCGTCGGAAATAGACATCAGCTTGCCGTACATCTCCGGCGGCGGCTCGTGAATGCCAATGGCATTGCCGTAGGACTTCGACATCTTCTGCACCCCGTCGAGGCCCTCGATGATCGGCGTCATCAGAACGATCTGCGGCTCCTGGCCATAGCTGCGCTGCAGCTCGCGTCCGGCGATGAGGTTGAACTTCTGATCGGTGCCGCCGAGCTCGACGTCGGCTTTAAGTGCGACCGAATCGTAGCCCTGAGAAAGCGGGTAGAGGAGCTCGTGCAGGGCGATGGGCTTTTCTTCCTGGAATCGCTTGTGGAATTCGTCGCGCTCGAGCATCTGCGAGACGGTAAAGTGCGAGGCCAGGCGGATCATGCCCTCGAAGCCGAGTTTGTCGAGCCACTCGGAGTTAAACCGAACCTCCGTCTTGTCGCGGTCGAGGATGCGGAAGACCTGATCGGTATAGGTCTTCGCGTTTTCGTTGATCTGCTCGCGGGTCATCGGCTTGCGCGTGACGTTGCGGCCGGAGGGATCGCCGATGAGCGAAGTGAAATCGCCGACCAGAAAGATGACGGTGTGGCCGAGATCCTGGAAGTGTTTCAGCTTACGCATTAGCACGGTATGGCCCAGATGCAGGTCAGGCGCAGTGGGATCGAATCCGGCCTTGACGCGCAGAGGCACCCCGGTCTGACGCGATTTTTCCAGCCGCTCGCGAAGATCGGAGACGCGGATGATTTCGGCCGCGCCTTTTTGCAGCAGATCCAACTGCTCGTCGACAGGAAGGAAGGAAGCCATTGCTGGAGCCAGTATAAGGTTTTGCGCGGCTGCGGTTCTGGATGGTTTACCCTCTCGGCGCACGCAAATCGAGGCGCGCATTCGGCGCGATGCGCAGAGTTCGCTTGGGACGCCCGGCAAGCTGCAAGGTCACGACGGATTCGTTCTCAGCCGTCCCGACCGTCGCGGTCACCTCCCCGCTGACGTTGGTCAGCAGCCGCACCACTCCGGAAACATGCGCGACTGACTTTCCCGCTATGCGCATTTCGGCGTGAGGTCCGTCATAATTCAACTCGGCCGTCACCGCGCCGATCGTCGCGGCAAACTTCGAGCGGCCCTGGGATGCAGGCGGACAGATATTCCACTCGAGCAGACCGTCCTGCTGGCGAACGCCGGACAGTCTCCACAGAAAATCGAGAAACACCAGAGCTGCAGGCGAATATCCACCGGGATCGGTCAGGGTGAATTCGCCCGTCAGGGGATCCATCTGCTGGCGGAATTCGCCCGCGCGCAGCAGCGCCTGATGCCAGCGCTGCATCAGCCGGGCCAAATCTCCCGGTTTGCCGTAGTGCTCCATCCATCGAGGCGCTCGGAGAGCCGTCAACGCCTGCGCTGCGCCGCCCCATGAGTTGCGCGGAATCGGACGCACGAACGCCGGATCGTCGAGTGCAATCGACGGGAATGGGTACGGAGCCCAGAAGGCGCCTGAATTGTGAACCTGCATGCGCCAGATCGTCTCGAAGAGGTTCGCATCGACGACGTGCTCGCCGAGCACGCGGAGGATCGCGGTGCTTCGGACGCGAACGAATCGATTCTGCGCGTCCAGATCGTAAAAGGCGCCGTCCTGCGGGTCGTAGAGCTTGTCGACGATCAGGCGCCGGATCGTCTCCGCATCTTCTGTCCAGCGATCGGCCTCGCCGGTCTTGCCCAGAGCCTTGGCCATCGCGGCCAGTGCCACGCGCCCGCCATACACGGTGGCCGAAAGATCCGGGCAAAGCCGCGGCAGGCCCTCTGCCTGAGGACATTGGCGCGCATCGCCCTCCGGGCAGCGGTTGGGAACGCCCTTCCAGCGCGGGCTGTTGTCCTGGCCGGTGTCGTAAGTACAGAAGCCCTCGCACAGTCCGGTCCCGCGGGTATTCCGGTAGCGACGCAGCCACGCATCCCAGCGCCCGCAGGCGACGTAGGCCTTCTCCAGGAGCTCGGAATCGTTCGACTCGCGCGCCAGATCCCAGGCGGTGGCCGCGATCGGGACCACCATCTGAATCTGGCCAAAGCCCGGGCCGTTGGCCTTAACGTTGCACGGAAGCTGACCATCTTCTTTTTGCAGCGCGAAAAAGATCAGGTGATTGTTACGTGCTGCCTCGCGGACGCCCTGCCGTCCCACCGTGCTGCAGACCTCGCCTTCCTGCGGCGCGCATTCCAGCCAGACGCCGCCGTAGACACTGCCTTCAATCAACACAGGACCGGGATACGCAGCTAGCCGCACAACGTTGGCGCGCAACGTCGCCAGCGCGGCCTCGTAAACCCGCGACAGGCCTGCGTCGTTGGTCGTGAAGCTGCGCGATGCGCCTCCCTGTTCTGCATCGGAACCCAGGCTCGCCAGGAGCCGTGAATGCGCCAGGGCAGCGGCCAGCGATCCTTTCGTGACAAATTGCCGTCGGTTCATCGAATTTCCGCGCGCGAGCCTATCCGGATCGGCCATGCCGAACCAACTTAACACTGGTGTCGATGGGCGCTGCAACTGTGGCGCGCTTTTATCAAGAACCGCCAGGTCCGCTGGTATGATGCATGCGCCCATGCTTGAACTGCTTGCGCTCTATCTTGCCGGACTCGCCTTTTTCTTCTCCGGCATGAGCGGAGTCTCGGACAATTTGCGCCAAATGAGCGGGCAGCGCTTTCGCCAGGCGCTGGGCCGCCTCACCCATCGGCCCGTCATGGCGGGACTGGTGGGCGCGGTGCTCGGCGCGATCACGCAGAGTGCGTCCGTCGTCGCGTTCATTCTCTCCGGCATGGTATCGACGGGCCTGCTTCCGATTTCACGGGCGCTTATCGTGCTGGCCTGCGCCAACATCGGCACGGCGCTGCTGGTCTTTATCGCCGCGTCGGATCTGCATGTCTCCATCCTCTTTCTGATCGGCATCACCGGATTGATTCTGGCTTTCAAACTGGCGAAGACCTGGAAGCCCGCGGTCGCCAGCGGAATGTCGGTCGGGTTGCTCTTTCTCGGCCTGGAAATGATGAAGCAGGCTTTCCAGCCGCTGGCCTCGTCTGCCCAGTTCATACATGTCACAAATTTCTTCGCGCGGTGGCCTTACGCCGCGTTTCTGCTGGGAATGCTGCTGCGCGCGTTCATCCATTCTTCTTCGGCGGTTGCAGCCATCGTGGTCACCATCAACCGCGGGGGCCAGCTCGGCGACTTCCCGGCCATGATGGTCATCGCTGGACTTGGACTGGGTTCGGCACTGGCTACATGGGCGCTTTCCGGCAACATGGTGGGCGTCCCACGGCAGATCGCGATGTACCAGGCCATGACGAACTGCGCCGGAGGCCTGCTGATTGGCGCATTGCTGGTCGCCGAGCGTCTGACGCATGTGCCGCTTTTCATGGCCGCCTTACTTGCATCCGGCGCATCCATTTCGCAACGGATGGCCTGCACGTACCTGGCACTCAACATGACAGTGGCCGCGGCGGCGATGGCCGGTCTCCACTGGGCGCCCAGGGGACTGGCGAAATTATGGCCACCTACTCCCGAACAGGACTTCTCTTGTCCAATCTATATTCAGCACAACTCGCTCAACTCTCCTGAAACTGCTCTGGATCTCGTCGCGCTCGAGCAGATGCGTACCGTCAGCGTTCTGGGGCGGTATATCGATGCTGCGCGCCGAGGAGACGCCTCCAACCTGAAGCCATTGCACACCGCCGTCAACCAGCTGGGCAGGCACATCGCAGAATTCCTTGAGGCGCTGCTGAAGATGCCCATCGCAACCGATCTGGCCGCGCGCGCCATCTCGTTCCAGCGCAAGGAGAGCACGTTGCGCGCCCTGGAGGAGAATGTCTACCTCTTCGCCGAGACTCTGACGGGACTTGCCGGCGAAGAACTGGCCGGGCTCCTGATTGAGTCCCTGGACACAATTCTTTATTCAGCGCTTGCCGCGCTTGAATCGCCAGGGGATCTGGAGATCAACATCCTGGTCAACATGACCGATGATCGCAGCGGCATGATGGAGGAGCTGCGCAGCCGGCATGGGCTGCAGGGCGGCAGTACCAACCATACTTCTGCTCTGCATTACGCCACCACGTTGTTCGAACGTAATGTCTGGCTGCTCCGCCAGCTGGCGCTGTGGATGCGCGAGGACGCGAAGTTCAGCGTGGTATAAGTCCTGGCCCTGGTCAGCTTACGATAGTCTCTTAGAGGCAGCCGGAGAGTCGAGGGATCTGCGCAGCAGCCATCCGCTCAGGCGAACTTATGATTCGGATTTTGATCGATCTCGGCCTTCTGGGTCTGTTGACTTCTACAATCTTTGCCATCCTCACGCTTGTGGGGCTTCTGCGCTTTCTCCGGCAGCCTGAGGATCCAGCCGCTGCCTTGTTTGGGCCGCCGGTCAGCCTGCTGAAGCCTCTCGACGGCGCGGAGCCGAATCTCGAAGCGCACATCGAGTCCTTCTTCAATCAGAATTATCTCTGCTTTGAAATCCTTTTCTGCGCCCGTTCTGCCGCTGATGCGGGCCTTGAGATCGCGCGCCGCGTGTCCGCGCGCTATCCACACATTCCCGCGCAATTTCTCTCTACCGGCGAGGAGACCTGGATCAATGCGAAGGTTTCGTCGCTGGAGTTGATGGACCCCGCCGCACGCCACGACATCTTCATCATCAGCGACAGCGATGTACGTGTCACGCCAAACTATGTTCGCGAAGTTGTCGCACCCTTTGCCGACGAGAAAGTCGGAGCGGTCACGTGCCTGTATCGCGGCGTCGCCGACCAGGGCCTTTGGTCGAAACTGGAAGCTGCCGGAATGTCTGTGGAGATGACCTCCGGCGTCCTGACTGCAAATCTTCTGGAGGGCATGAAATTCGCTCTCGGGCCGACTATGGCGGTCCGCCGCAGCTGCGTTCAGCAGATGGGCGGCTTCGGCGTGCTCGGCCCGTACTGCTCGGACGACTTCTTGCTCGGCGCGCAGGTCGCTGCTCAGGGCAAGACAGTCGTGCTTTCGCACCACGTGATCGACCACATCATCCTGAACCTGAGTTTCGCCGCGTCGTTGCGGCACCAGACGCGCTGGATGAAATCCACGCGCTTCTCCCGGCCGCGGGGCCATCTGGGAACAGCGCTGACCTTCAGCGTTCCCTTTGGAATGCTGGCGTGTCTCGCCGGTATCGCAATGCATCGGCCCGTTCTCGGCCTCGCGCTGCTGGCATACAGCATCGTGAATCGCATGATTCTGGCTGCGCTGGTTGGATCTCACGCGGTGCAGGAGCGGCATCTCCTGCGAACGATACTGCTCTACCCCGTGCGTGACTTCCTCGGATTCTGTTGCTGGGCCGCGAGCTACCTGGGCAGCACGATCCTCTGGCGTGGCCGCCGGTATCGCCTCTCCCGCGGCGGTCTCATGCATCCTGTCGGGGAGCAATCGGCCGACGATCAGGAGCACGCGCTCACCACCTGAAGCACTTTGCCGGCGAGCGCTCAGGGCGGCTGCCTACAGTGCAAAGTGCTATAGTCGCGCCGTCTCCACACGCGCCCGTCACCTGACCCCGCTGTCTATACTGGTGTCCAACCCCAGCACACAGGAACTTCATGCCTCTCACTCATCTCGACTGGCTCGTCATCGCTGCCTACCTCCTTTTCAATCTGCTCATCGGCCTTTACTACCGCAGTAAAGCCAGTGGCTCAACGGAGGATTTCTTCGTTTCGGGGCGCAACGTCTCCTGGTGGCTCGCCGGCACTTCGATGGTGGCTACGACCTTCGCGGCGGATACGCCACTTTTCGTCTGCGGGCTGGTGGCCACACAGGGCATTTCCGGCAACTGGATCTGGTGGAGTCTCTGCCTTTCTGGCATGACGACGGTCTTTTTCTTCGCGCGTTATTGGCGCCGCGCCGAAATCCTCACCGATGTTGAACTGGTCGAGATTCGCTACAGCGGGCGTCCCGCGGCCTTTTTGCGCGGGTTCAAAGCCGTCTATCTCGGGCTGCTGATGAACTGCTTCATCCTCGGCTGGGTTACCCGCGCCATGGTGGACATCATTGCGGTGACGCTTGGCCCGGTTATCGCTGAAGGGCGCCTGCTCACGCTTTCGCTGGGTGGCCATACGCTGCTGCATTACACGCTTGGCGAACCGCGCCACACCGCGCTCTTCATCTGCATCTTCATCCTGGTTCCCTTCACCGGGCTGTACACATTCCTTGGCGGCCTGTGGGGAGTCCTGGTCACCGATTTGTTTCAATTCGCGCTTAAGATGGCGATGATCGTCGTCCTCGCCTGGGTCGCGGTCGCTCGTCTTGGCGGCATGTCCGCGCTGCGCCTGCGCCTGGCTGTCGTCGACACGGCCACACGAAACGCCGGTCACCCAACGTCGAACATCCTCTCGTTCCTGCCGGATTTCCATGCAGGCCTCGCCACCAACAATCTATGGACCCTGCCCGTCCTGACCTTCCTGATGTACATCGGCGTGCAGTGGTGGGCTGCATGGTATCCAGGCGCGGAACCCGGCGGCGGCGGCTACGTTGCGCAGCGCATGTTCAGCGCCAAGGACGAGAAGAATTCCCTTGGGGCGACGCTCTGGTTCAACATCGCGCATTACGCTCTGCGTCCGTGGCCGTGGATTGTCACCGGCCTGGTCGCGCTCGCGATGTATTCCACCAATGGCGGCCTGCATCCGAGCGCCGCCTATGCGGCCAATCCGCAGCAGGGATACGTGATGGTGCTGCGCGACTTTCTGCCGCCCGCGCTGCGCGGCCTGATGATCGCTGCCTTTCTCGCCGCCTACATGTCGACCATCGGCACGCAGCTCAACTGGGGCACGTCGTACCTGGTCAGCGATCTCTATCGCCGCTTCGTCGTCCGCAAGGCCAGCGAGCACCACTATGTGCTCATCAGCAAGATCATCACCGTCTTTCTCGTGCTGTGCAGCGGATACGTCGCCAGCCGTCTCACTTCCATCGGCGCAGGCTGGCAGCTGGTCCTCAACCTCGGCGCTGGAACCGGCGCGGTCTACATCCTCCGCTGGTTCTGGTGGCGCATCAATGCCTGGAGCGAAATCTCCGCCATGATCGTCGCCGCCGTTGTGACTCTCTGGCTCTCCCATGTTCACTTTGCCGGCAGCGATGTCGTCGTCTTTGCCAAGAGCACGCTGATTACGGCAGGCGTCACGACCGTCGCCTGGATTCTTGCCACTTTCTTCACGCCCGCCGAACCGGAAGCAACCCTGCTCTCCTTTTATCGCCGCGTCCATCCGATGGTTCATGGATGGCAGCGCATCGCAAAACAAGCGCCGGAATTACCACCGGTGCGCGACTTTCGCGCCAACGCGTTCGACACGATTCTGGGCTGCATTCTCGTCTACGGGTGCCTGTTCGGCATCGGCAAACTGATCTTCGGAGCATGGCTCACCGCGTTCGCCCTGCTGGCTGCCGCCGCGATCGCGGGTTATCTGATCTGGTGGGATCTCTCCCGCCGCGGCTGGGAGACGCTCTCAGGTGCAACTTCTCCGCCGACCGTAGACAAAGCTGTTCGTTCCGGTTCGATCCCGAGTTAAGCTGGAATTTCGCGAGGGGAGCAACTCTCATGCCACGCGGTGTCTCATTTACCGGCGAATATCTGTCCAGATACCTGGCAGGCCAAAAGAGGTGGAATGAGGCGAGAGATTGGCGCGCGAAAGAGTCGGAGGCTGGCAGACCGTCCACGTACCGCGATTATTGCCAGGCTCATGGTCTCTGCTCGGCCTGTGCCGCAACCGGAATCAGCCTGAACGACAACGGCAGCGGCTTTAAGGCGATCGGCTGGAATGGGAATCTTCTGCAGTACGAAGAATGCGGCGCCTGCGGTGGAACGGGAAAAATCGTCACGCCCAGCTAGCGTGGCCGTTCCAGGTGCCTCAGGTGCAACAGGCGGCGGCAACTTTCTGTTGCTCTGAGTCCGCTCACACGCGAACATAAGAAAGACATGAGTTTTCCTGAACCTCGCTCCGGCGCATCTCACCTGCCAGGCCCCATAATTTCCGCACTTCCCTCGCTGACATTGACACCCTGCGCATGAAGACCGCTGTGATTATCGGCGCCGGCCCAGCCGGCCTGACCGCTGCCCTCGAGCTGCTCCGCCGCTCCGATGTACGCCCGATTGTCCTCGAGGCGACCGAGCGCATCGGCGGCATCTCGTGCACGATCCGTCACAACGGCAATCGCATGGACATCGGTGGACACCGCTTCTTTTCCAAGGCCGACCGCGTCATGGAATGGTGGACGGAACTGATGCCGATCGCCTCCACTGAGAATGGATCGGGCTTCCATACGATTCACTATCAGAATCAGGAACGCCTGATCAGCGCTGGCGCGGACACCGCTTCCGATCCCGATCTGGTGATGCTGGTGAGGCCGCGCAAGAGCCGCATCTACTTTCTGCGCAGCTTCTTCGACTATCCCCTCGCGCTGAATGCCCAAACGCTGCGCCAGCTCGGTTTCTGGCGCATGCTCAAAATCGGCATCGGCTATCTCCGCGCCAGGCTTTTTCCCCGGCGCAACGAGAAGACCCTGGAAGACTTCCTCATCAACCGCTTCGGAAGCGAGCTTTACCTGACATTTTTCAAGTCTTACACGGAAAAAGTGTGGGGCGTGCCATGCGACCAAATCAGCGCCGAATGGGGCGCGCAGCGCATTAAGGGACTCTCGTTGCGCACGGCGATTGCACACTTCTTCAAGAAAGCATTCAGCCGCAAAAAAACCGGCGACATTGCGCAGAAGGGCACGGAAACATCGCTGATCGAGAAGTTTCTCTACCCGAAACTCGGCCCTGGCCAGCTCTGGGAATACGTCGCCAACCTTGTTACGAAAAAGGGCGGCGAAGTACGCATGGGCTGGCGTGCCCGCAAGCTCCACGTGGAAGGCAGCCGTGTCGTTTCGGTCGACGCCGTCGATGCCCAGGGAATTTCGCACACCATTCCGGCTGACTACGTTTTCTCCACCATGCCGGTCCGCGAATTAATCCGCAGCCTCGACGTTGACGTGCCGTCTGAGATTCGTGCCATCGCCGACGGCCTGATCTACCGCGACTTCATCACCGTAGGCCTGCTCGTCGATCGACTCACTGTTACCGAGCCTGATGGTGGCCCGCTGAAGGATACCTGGATTTACATTCAGGAGCCCGATGTGCTGGTGGGCCGCCTGCAGATCTTCAACAACTGGAGCCCGTACATGGTCGCCGACCCGTCAAAGGTCTGGATCGGCCTCGAATATTTCTGCTACGAAACGGATCGGCTGTGGAACATGCCCGACGACGAGATCGCCCGATTTGCGATTGCCGAGATCGAGAAAATCGGCATCCTGAAAGCCGACCAGGTGCGCGACTCGCACGTTGTTCGCGTTCCGAAGACCTATCCGGCCTACTTCGGAACCTACGACCGCTTCGATGAAATCGTTCGCTATATGGACCGCTTCGAAAACCTGTTTCTGGTCGGCCGCAACGGCATGCACAAATACAACAACCAGGATCACTCCATGCTGACCGCGATGACCGCCGTCGATCAGATCGTAGCCGGCAAGATCGACAAGGCCGCTCTATGGGACATCAACACCGAGCAGGAATACCACGAAGAAAAGAAGTAGAGGTGGCAGAAATCCCAGGAGCACGTGGTCGTCATTCCCACTGCGTAGTATGCCTGCGCAGCCACCAGCAAGCTGGTGCGCCAGCGTGCGGGAAGAGCGCCCTGGCACAGCTCACTTGCGCCGTTCCCATGTAGTCAAACTCCTGCTTGTTGCCCTTCAGAGCCGTGGACAGATACTCCTCAACCTGCACCGAGTCGAACGCCGTTCCTCGCGCCGAGCGCACGCGGAACACGGCCCAATCGGTCACCCACGTTACCACAGCGACCACGATGACCACCTTGGCCACAAGCTCGAGGATTTCGAGAAATCGCTTGATCATGACCGCAGGAATATTAGCTGCGCTCCATTTTTTGTGCCCTTGATCTCTAAACCTTATACGCTGTTCATAATGGACTTCGACTCAATTCAATCTGCCCTGCGCGGTGCTGGTGTGGACGCGTGGCTCTTCTACGACCACCACCATCGCGACCCGCTCGCTGCTGCCATTCTTGGTTTGCCCGATCACGGACTGGTGAGCCGCCGCTGGTACTACGTTATTCCCGCCCAGGGCGAGCCGCGCAAGCTGGTTCACCGGATCGAGTCCGGCAAGCTGGACTCTCTGCCCGGCAGCAAGGGCGTTTATTCGTCGTGGCAGGAGCTCGAATCCGGCCTCGAGGCAATGCTTGGGCCCTGGCGTCGCATCGCCATGCAGTACTCGCCGAACAACGCGATTATGTACGTCTCCATGGTCGACGCCGGTACTGTGGAGATGCTTCGGTCCATGGGCAAGGAGATCGTTAGTTCCGCCGATCTGGTCAGCCGATTCCAGGCGGTTCTGACCGAGGAGCAGATCGACAGCCACTACGCCGCCCAAAAGCTCCTCGACGACATTCTTACAGAAGGCTTCCAGACCATCGGCAGCCGCGCTCGCTCCGCGACGCCTGCCACGGAATACGAAATGATGGTGTGGTTTCAGGAGGCGATGCGTCGTGCCGGCCTGACCACGGACCACGGACCCAATGTTTCCATCAATGAGAACAGCTCCGATTCGCACTACGAACCAAGCGCGGAGTCCAGCCGTCCCATCCAGTCCGGATCGTTTCTGCTCATCGATATCTGGGCTCGCGTGAATCGGCCAGGCACCTGCTGGTACGACATCACGTGGACAGGTGTCGTGAACCGAGAGCCGACCGAACAGGAGCGCGTGATTTTCGCTGTGGTGCGCGATGCGCGCGATGCCGCGATTGAAACAGTGCGCTCCGCCTTCACTGATGGAGGTCATCCAGTCGCAGGATTCGAAGCGGACGATGCCGCGCGCAGCGTCATTCGTAACGCCGGTTATGGGCAATACTTCACGCATCGCACCGGCCACAATATCGGCACCGAACTCCACGGCAGCGGAGCGCACCTCGACAATCTCGAGACCCACGATGAGCGGCGCATTCTTCCCTTTACCTGCTTCTCGGTTGAGCCAGGCGTCTACATGCCTGAATTTGGGGTTCGCAGCGAGGTGAACATGATCACCTCCAAAGACAACGCCGTCGTCACCGGTCGAATCCAGCGTGAGCTGGTGCGGGTTTAGCCAGCGGCATTCATTTATAGTCATAAAGTGATGGCCTCGAAAGCGCAGACCCCCGCACAAACCCAAGCTCAGGGCTTTGCTTATACGGCGCTGATCCTTGGCTGGCTCGTGCCAGGCGCAGGACACCTGCTGACCCGCCACTGGATTCGCGCCCTCCTTCTGTTTGTCTCCATCTCCGCCATGTTCTGGCTTGGCCTGGCAATGCAGGCCAAGGTTTATGTGCCCAACACCGGCGATCCGCTGGACATGCTCGGCTTCGCCGGCGACCTTGGCGCTGGAGCCCTCTACTTGTTCGCCCGCATCTTCTCGCTCGGCCAGAGCACCCAACAGCTGGTCACGGCGGATTACGGAACCAAGTTTGTGGTGGTGGCCGGATTGCTGAACTTCGTTGCCGCGGTCGACGCTCACAACCTCCGAATTGGAAGGAAAGTTTAGGTGCTGGCGCCCTCTCACTTCACTGCGGTCCTGCTCTTCGCCACCTGCACCTCGGTGGTGTTCGGCGTCACCCAGCGTTCCACGCCGCGCGCTATGGTCCGTTACGGGCTCTACTGCTGGGTGCTTTTTGTCGCCTCGGTGATCGCCGCGAGCTGGCTGATGTGGCTGGTTCGGCGGTGAGAGATCCCCGGTCTCAATTCTGAAACGCGGGACTGCCATGCGCCCGCTGGGCCGCCAATTTCGCCAAAACCCGGCAATGTGGAAAATTTGTCAAGCTTTTCGCGCACGGTACTAAAGTGTTGTGGCTCATTCCACACAACTTCCACCACAATACGCTCAAAGAATTTTGGCGAGTTTTAGTGCTGGACTTGGTATTCTGATAATAGGGAGCAAAGAAAAAATTGCTCCCCAACAATTCGCATCCCAGGCGCCTCGCTTCCCGCGAGGCTTTTCTGTTTTAGGAAGGAGGAACCGTACCGGCTTCCGTGCCCGGCCTTGCCGCAAACTCGCCCGAGTTGACGTCAAACACGGCCGAGTCTGTAACAATCACGACCGCCTCTGTAACAAAAGCGGCCGC
>JBAVUB010000540.1:0-30369 GCA_049696575.1 Acidobacteriaceae bacterium
GCGGCGGCGATGAGGGCGGGTTCGCCGAGCTGCCAGGTGCAGGCGAAGCGGCGGCCTGCGTAGGGAGCGGGCACACCCTGGTGGTAGAGGGTCTGGCCGTGGCAGCCGATGAGGTTGGGGCGAATCCTGGTGGAATCGATGGTGGCGCGGACGGCTTCAGCGTAGGCGAGGCCGAGACGCCAGTTCAGGTGGGCGAGGTCGGCTGTGGTGGTGGCTTGGATGTCGGATTGTCCGGCCATCGCGGCAAGGATGGCATGGCGGAGCGGTTTGGGGAAGGGGAAGGCGCGGTGGGCGAGGAGGGTGAGCCTGGTCGCGGCATTGCGGGAAGCTATCTTCACCAGGGCGACATCGATGCCGTCGGCGGAGGTGCCGCTCATGATGCCGGCAACGATGAGGGGCCTGGGTGCGGGCATTCTGGAGGTCAGTTTACAGGGAGCGCGGGTAGGGGCTGAGAGTGCGTTGCGGTTATTAACAAAATGGTTGCCTGTCAAAGCTATTTGTGTAATAGTTGGTTAACACTTTAGCCGACTGATTGCCTTTCGGTCAGAACCTCAACCGCTTCACCGGGATAGCGGAGCCGTGTACGCAACCGGCCACCGACCCGAGCCAGAAATTTGCTGCACGTTAAACGGCCCAACGAAGCAAGCCTGAATCCGTGGGGGCCGTTCATCACAGAGGTCTGCAGAGCTTCTCGAATCGAGAATTCGCGTCGGGATCAGGCTCTGAGCAACAGCCCACCTGCAAGCTCCTGAAAGACGCAATTGGCACCTGCGAAGCGCCACGGGTAAGGCCCAACGATGGTGTGAGCGGAATGTCCCAGATCAACTGGATCCGGCTGGCGAGGCACATCTGTGCGCCGGCCGGCAGAGAGCCGATGCACCCTGTGAGACCGCACCCCCGCGTGACTGGCGATGGCGCCCTGGATGGCGCGACGCATTGCCTTCATGCGAGGAAAAGCCAGGCCGCCCATGGTGGCACCCATTCTTCCCATGAAGGAAACGTCGATGAAATTTGCTTGCACCCTCTTTTTTGGAGCGCTGATCGCGGCAGCTATGCCGGCGCTGGCGCAAACGACCATCAACAGCCCGACCAACGGCGCGGAAGTAACGTCGCCCTTCACTCTCAACATGACGGCGAGCACGTGTTCTTCGCTGGCGGTGAGCGCGGTCGGCTATTCGCTCGACAGCAGCTCGCAGACCTCGGCCTGGAACGCAGATTATATTGACGGTCCGGTGGGGGCGCCGGCGGGGTGGCACACGCTGCACGTGAAGGTGTGGAACTACAAGGGAGCGGTGTGCGTGACGGACATCTCGATCGACGTGGTGACGGGGGGGAGCGCGAGCACCAGCAGCGGGGGCGGGGCGCTGTCGCTGGTTCCGTCAAGCGCCGTAAGCGTAAGCGCGATTCAGGCGCTGGGCGGCTGGCAAGGGGTTCATGACACGGGAACGTCGGGGTCGTCGAGCGGGACGATGAGCATGGCGAGTTCGCCGTCACTGACGGGGGCAGCGCGGCTGTTCGCGAACCAGTTCAACGATTACGGCGGAGAACGATACTGGGAGCAGTTCTCCGACGACACCAGCGCCACGAATTTTCTCTACGACACGTGGGTGTACATCGCCGGGAATGCGAACGGCATTGCCAACCTGGAGTTCGATCTGGAACAGACGATGCCCAACGGCCAGACGGCGCTCATGGGGTTCCAGTGTGACGGGTGGGCTCAGCGGTGGGACTACGCGGTGAATGGCGGATCGCCGACAGCTCCGAAGAACGTGTGGCTGCACTCGTACGCGCCGTGCAACGTGCACAGCTGGAGCGCGAACCAGTGGCATCACGTGCAGATTTATTTCTCGCGCAACAGCAGCAACAACGGATGGGTGACCTACCACTCGGTGTGGCTGGACGGCGCAGAGCAGAACCTGAATCTCACTTATTTCTCGGGGTACGCACTGGGCTGGGGTCCGGCCATCGTGGCGAACTTTCAGATTGACGGAAACAGCAGCGGGACGACCTGGGGGAATGTGTACATGGACGAGCTGAGAGTGTATCGGTGGTAGGAAAATAAGGCGAGGTCACCTAGACTTTGCGACAATTGGGACCGCGGTTCACGACCGAGAGGTCAGCACAACATGCGAAGGCGCGACTCAAGGGAAGCGTGGAACACCAGCAGTTCCCAGAGCGCTGTCGAATCCACGGTCCCCTCGGTCGGACCCATCGCCTTCGGCGAATCGCTCAGGGTTTCGCCGGCATCGTGTTCTGAAACGGCGAGGTCACACGGATCCGGCGATACTTGTGTCGAGCCTGATGCCGATGCCGGGAAGGACTTTGTTATTGCCCCAGGATCGTGACGAGCAGACAGTGCCGCAGATGACAGCCGAATCGCCGAGAAATTTCAGCCACACGCGGCTGCCAAATGCCCACTCGCGTGCACTGTACAAAAAGCAGCCGCCGGGGGATATGTTGGCGGTCACGACCTTCTCGGCATCTTTGAAAGTCGCATCGGAGGAGAGGTAGACGGCCAGATACCTGGCTTCGCGAATGTCGGTTCGGATCGACCTTGACTGGAACTGGCGGCATTTGTCAACAAACCCAGGCAGAGTATGGCCCAGCATTCGAACTTCATTGTCGACAAGCTTGAATTTGGCAAACGGATAGAGTTCAAACAACTCCAATGTGTCTGCCTTGTCCCGCTCCCCCGCTTTGATGGCCGTCGCCAGCTCCAAGAGAATTCCACAGACGGAAACCGTCCTGAGGGTGGCGCGCAGTTCTCCCAGTGACGCCAATAACACGGCTTCCATTTGCAAGGCCTTGAGTGAGACGGCAAGGAAATCCCGAGTCTTCTCGTCGAGGGCAACCACCACGCATTTCTTCATATGCCAGGCGTTGAGCCGTTCATTTCAAAACACAGTTTGCTCGGCTAATCTCGGCGCGGGGGCAAAGCTCACGCGAGACCGCCAACTGGAAGGCTCAGCACGACTGCACCCTCAGATTATTATCGGCAGCGGCATGGTCTTCAGTAATGCCTACGACCCTGCGCGGGCCCCATGAAAGGTAGCCGCATCCTTACTGTTTGATTCGGGCGTTCCTGAAGCCACAAAACCTGCGAATTGTGTGGAATCCAGGAGGCTGAAACGGCGCTCGGTGGGTGGGGCGCGCGTCGGGGGCAGGAAGAAAACGATCGCACAGCTCGAACCGCGAGCTCAGGCGACGCCGCTCCAGCGCTCGGGGTCGGCGGAGATCGCGGGAGCCTCTCCGACCAGGGCGGCGAAGGCTTTGACCTCATCGCGGATGCGATCGATGCGGGCGGAGGAGAGATTCTGGCGGCGCGCGGGCTGGAGCCAGCGCTTTTTGGAGCGGTAGATCTTGCGCCATGCGCTGCTGACCACTTCGTGGAACGCGGGAGAACGCTCGGCCTCCTTGACAGTGGCTTCGTACGCGCGCATCACGAGCGAGGCGTCGCGGCAGATTTCGATCATCTGAATGCCGGCCAGGAGGGCCTGGACGGTGGCTTCCTCGATGGACATTTGCGAGAGGATGCCGCCCATTTCCATGTCGTCGGAGAGGATGACGCCTTTGAAGCGGATTTGGCGGCGGAGGACGTTGGTGACCCAGTAGCGGGAGACGGTGGCGGGAGCGGGGTCCCGGCCGAGCCAGGGGTAAGAAGCGTGGGCGACCATGGCGAAAGGCAGGTGGGAGGCGACGGCGAGCCAGGGCGCTAGGTCGGAGCGCCACATTTGGCGGGTCGGGCGATGGATGACGGGCATGAACTGGTGGGAGTCGACGGCGCCGGCGCCGAGTCCGGGGAAATGCTTGCCACAGGCGAGGACTTCTTCCTTCTTCATGCCGGCGAGAAAGCCACGGGCGTAGTCGATGACGCGCCACGGAGCGGCGGAAACCACGCGGGTGCGGAGGATCGAGGCTGATTCCGGGAGCGCGAGGTCGAGGACGGGAGCGAAGACGGTGTTGAAGCCGAGAGCGCGGGCTTCGCGGGCAATGAGCAGGCCATGCTGGCGGTAGAGGTTGCGCCGGCCAGTGGCAAAGACAGCGGCGGCCGAGGGCATGGGGGCGATAAGGTCGCGGAGACGATCGACGAGACCGCCTTCGAGGTCAACGCAACGGAGAAGAGGGGTGGCGCCGATACGGTTGGCCTCACGCAGCAGCGAGGCGACCTGGGGGGCCTGCTCAATATTGCGGCGGAAGAGGATGATGCCGCCGGGGCGGATGCGGTGGAACCAGGCGCGTTCTTCGGCGGAGAGCGAAGGGCCTTCGACGCCGGCAATGAGGATTTGGCCGGCCTGCTCCGCGAGCTCCATATTGCGGCGGCGGGGCATGAAGACGCGCGGCTGGCGACGGCCGTTGGCGCCGGGTCTTGGGACAGAGCTAAGTTTTTGTATGCGCCGTCGGCTCATGGGCTAGTCGCAATCAACTGGTGCTGACTTTCCTGTCCCCGATTTCGGCCTTCAGTTCTTCCAGAAGGTTGAGCGCCTGAAGCGGCGTAAGCGTGTCGATGTCGGTCTCTGCCAGACGATCGAGGATGCGCTGCGAAAGCGGAGTGAACATGGTGAGTTGCAGCGAGGGTTCAGTTTCCACAGCAACATTATGCCGCTCAGAACGCTCGTGCAGCCGCAACACCTGACGGGCACGCAAAATAACCGCCGAGGGCAGTCCGGCGAGGCGCGCGACGTCGATCCCGTAACTCCGATCCGCGGGGCCCTGCTCTATGCGATGCAAAAAAACGATGCCGTGGGGAGATTCCTGGATAACAACATGCAAATTTTTCAGGCGGGGAAACTCATCGGCCAGCATGGTGAGCTCGTGGTAGTGGGTGGCGAAGAGGGCGCGGGCGCCGATGTGGCGCTGGAGGTATTCGAGGGTGGACCAGGCGAGGGCGAGGCCGTCGAAGGTAGAGGTGCCGCGGCCCATTTCGTCGAGGAGGATGAGGGACTGGGCGGTGGCGGTATTAAGGATGGTGGCGGTTTCAGTCATTTCGACCATAAAGGTGGAGCGTCCGCGGGCGAGGTTGTCGCTGGCGCCGATGCGGGTATAGACGCGGTCGACGATGCCGTAGGTCATGCGGTCAGCGGGGACGAAACTGCCGGTTTGGGCGAGGATGACGAGGTGCGCGGCCTGGCGGAGATACGTGGATTTGCCACCCATGTTGGGGCCGGTGATGAGGAGCAGATTGGGAGCCGAGGTGTTGTCGCTCGCGTCGAGATAGAGGTCGTTGGAGACGAAGCGGGTGTCGCCGGCGTTGTCCATGAGGCGCTCGATGACGGGATGACGGCCGGCAACGATTTCGAGGAGGGGCGCAGGATCGATGCGGGGGCGGGTGTAGCCGCGGAGAGCGGCCAGATGGGCGAAGTTGGCGACGAGGTCGATTTCGGCGACGGCGGTGCTGGTACGGCGGATGCGGCTGGCATTGTCGACGAGGCGGCGGCGGAGGTCGGCGAAGATGCGTTTTTCGATTTCGACGGAGCGCTCCTGGGCGGTGAGGACTTTGCTTTCGTAGTCCTTGAGCTCCGGGGTGGTGAACCGCTCGGCGTTGACGAGGGTCTGCTTGCGTTCGTAGTCGGCGGGGACACTGGAGAGGTTGGATTTTGTGATCTCGATGTAGTAGCCGAAGACGGAATTGAAACGGACTTTGAGCGAGCCTATCCCGGTGCGGCGGCGTTCGCGGTCTTCGATGGCGGCGATAGAGGCTCGACCCGAGGAGCCGATGGAGCGGAGGTCGTCGAGCTCGGTGTCGATACCGGCGGCGATGACTCCGCCTTCGGAGAGGGTGAGAGGCGGCTCGGGGACCAGGGTGGAGAGTATGGCGGCGCAGAGGTCGTCGAGGGGGTCGAGGGTGGTGTGGGAGTGGGACCAGAAGGACGAGCGGATAGCGTTCAGCGGATAGCGTTCAGAAGCGGCTGGCTCAGAGGCGACGGGGGAAACACGAGGTCCCTCAACTGCGGGCGGTCGCGCGCCCTCCGCTCGGGATGACACATCTTCCTTTTCGTCCAGCGCTGCGGCGGATTTGCGGACTTCGGGGAGGTTTTGGAGGGAGGCGGCCAGCGCGAGGACGTCGCGGGGGCCTGCGCTGTCGAGGGAGATGCGGGCGAGGAGACGGTCGAGATCGAGGATACCCTGGAGGGAGCGGCGGAGTTCTTCGCGTCGGATGAGGTCGGCGCGGGCGGAATCGACGGCTGCGTAGCGGGATTCTATCGTGGCGGGGTCGATCATGGGCCGCAGGAGCGAGGCGCGGAGCATGCGCTTGCCCATGGGGGTGCAGCAGGCGTCCATGGTGCGGAAGAGGGTGACGTCGGGGCCGGATTCGGAGAAGAGGGGCTCGACGAGCTCAAGATTGCGGGCGGTGACCTGATCGAGGTGAAGGCACTCGGTGCGGGCGTAGAAGCGGAGGGAGTCGACGTGACTGGCTTCGCTCTGTTGGGTAGTGCGGACGTAGTGGACGATGGCTCCTGCAGCGATGGCGGCAGCGGCGTGACTGGCGAGGCCGAAGCCTTCGAGGGAGCGGCTGCCGAGCTGGCGCTCGAGGAGGGGGATGGCGAAGTCCGGCGAGAAGGCATAGTCGTCGATGGGGGTGCGAGTTTTGATTTGGGCGAGGAGTGGGGCGAGGGTGACTGCATCTGTGTTGGGGCCGAAGGGGCCGCGGGTGGAGGGGAAGATGAGCTCGCTGGGGGTGAGGCGGAGAAGCTCTTCGAGACATTGCGCGGTGGCAGCGGGACCAGAGAATTCTGTGGCGCGAAAATCGCCGGTGGAGAGCTCGAGGAAGGCGAGGCCCGCAGCGTTGTCAGTGAGGTGGACGGCGGCGAGATAGTTGCTTTGCTCGGCGGCGAGAGAGGGGTCGAGGGCAGTGCCGGGCGAGAGGACGCGGGTGACTTCGCGGCGGACGATTTTCTTTGTGAGCTTCGGGTCTTCCATCTGATCGCAGATGGCGACGCGGTAGCCCTGGCGCAGCAGACGGGCGATGTAGTTTTCGGCGGCGTGATACGGGACGCCGCACATAGGGACGTTGCGCTCTTTGTCGCGGGCAGTGAGGGTGATCTGGAGCTCGCGGGAGGCGGTTTTGGCGTCGTCGAAGAAGAGCTCGTAGAAGTCGCCGAGGCGAAAGAAGAGCAGGGCGTCGGGATGCTGGCTTTTGGCGGCCAGGTACTGGCGCATGAGCGGAGTGTGGGTGTCGGTCGTCGCCTCGGACACGGAAGGGTCAGGATACCGCGTCGGGAGAGCAGAGTTTGAAGAACAGCGATTAGTGATTAGGGATTAGGGTTGGCAGCGTGGCTTCACTCCGCAGAGGCCTGCCTTACATCGATAAACTAATCGCTAGTGGCGAAGCGGCAGATTGGGATTCATTTGTCGACGTCGGGCGGGGTTTTTCGTGCGGCGGAGCGAGCACACGCGATCGGTGCGAATACGTTTCAGATTTTTTCGTCGAGCCCGCGGATGTGGCGGGCGCAACGGCTGGAGGCGAGCCATTGCGAGCGGATGCGGCTTCTGCGGAAGGAGTACGACTGCGCACCGCTGGTGATCCACACCAGCTATCTGGTGAACCTGTGCAGCCAGACGGAGCTGTTCCGGGAAAAGTCTATTTTGGCCTTTCGCGGTGAGGTGGAGCGGGCGCTGGCGCTGGGCGCGGAGTACCTGGTGCTGCATCCCGGATCGTGGAAGGGGCTGACACGCGAGGAAGGTTTGCGGCGTGCGGCGGAGTCGATTGCGCGGGCTGTGGATGGGATCGGGTTCGACGACTGCGATTTTCGCGTGCTGATCGAGAACACGGCCGGTGCGGAGTTTTCGCTGGGCGGGAGTTTTGAGCAGGTGGCGGAGCTGCTTGAGAAGCTGCGTGGGATGGTTCCGGTGGGCGCGTGCCTCGACACATGCCATTGCCATGTGGCGGGCTACGATCTGGTGAGCAGCGAGGGCTATGAGGAGACGGTGGAGCGGGTTCGGGACAGCATGGGGCTCGAAGCGGTGCGAGTTTGGCATATGAATGACGCGAAAGCGGTACGCGGTTCGAGGCTGGATCGGCATCAACATATAGGAGACGGCACGATGGGGCTGGAGCCGTTTCGCCGGCTGCTGAACGACGCGCGCTTTGGGCACTGCGCGTTTATCGCCGAGACGCCGGTGGATGAACCGGAGGACGACCGAAGGAATGTGGAGACGATGCTGGCGCTGGTGGCGCGGCCGGTGAGGCGCACCCAAGCGACCGGGTGACGCATCAATTTACAATCAAGACAGGGTTATGGCGACAAAAGAACAGGCACAAGCCGCCCAGCAGGGGGGCAGCGGAGAATCCTCATCTTCCGAGGGCCGGTACAACTTCGCCGAGATTGAGGCGCGCTGGCAGGCGCGATGGGAGTCCCAGCCGGAGCTATATGCCGCCGAGCCGGCTTCGTCGACGAAGCCGAAGTACTACGTGCTGGAGATGCTGCCCTACCCGTCGGGGCAGTTGCACATCGGGCACGTGCGCAACTACTCGATTGGCGATGCGCTGGCGCGCTACATGTGGATGCAAGGCTACAACGTGCTGCATCCGATGGGGTGGGACGCCTTCGGGCTGCCCGCGGAAAACGCCGCGCTCAAAAACAACACACCGCCGCGGCAGTGGACGCTGGGCAACATTGCCGCGATGAAGCGGCAGATGAATCGCATTGGGCTGAGCTACGACTGGCGCAACGAGATCACGACGTGTTTGCCGGATTACTACCGCTGGAATCAGTGGTTCTTTTTGCGCATGTACGAGCGCGGGCTCGCATATCGCAAGAAGAGCAAGGTGAACTGGTGCCCGCAGTGCGCGACGGTGCTGGCCAACGAGCAGGTGGTGAATGGCTGCTGCTGGCGGCACGAAGAGCAGCCGGTGGAGCAACGCGATCTGGAGCAGTGGTTTTTGCGGATTACGAATTACGCGCAGGAGCTGCTGGAGGATTTGGCGAAGCTGGATGGCTGGCCGGAGAAGGTACGGACCATGCAGCGCAACTGGATTGGGCGCAGCGAAGGCGCGGAGATCGAGTTTGAACTGGAGGGTGCGAGCGACGCGACGGAGGACGAGGAGAAAGCGCGCAGAGCCGGGACAGCGATGCTGCCGGGGCGCGAAGGCGTGAAGGGGACGGGGAGGAAGATTGCCGTCTTCACCACGCGCGTGGACACGATTTACGGGGCGACGAGTTTGCAGCTGGCGCCGGAGCATCCGCTGGTGAAGGAGATGGCGGCGGCCGATACGGAATTGTCGAATGCGGTGGCGGCGCTGCTGGATCAGCAGAGGAAGGCGCGCGAGACGGGCGACGTGGGCGAGATTGAGAAGCACGGCGTCTTCACGGGGCACTACGCCATCAATCCGTTCAACGGCGAGCGGCTGCCGGTGTGGGTGGGCAACTACATCCTGCTGGACTATGGCACGGGCGCGATCATGTCGGTACCGGCGCACGACGATCGCGATTACGATTTCGCGAAGAAGTACGGACTGGAGATCCGGATTGTTATTCTGCCGAGAAAACAAGGCGAGGCTTCAGAAAACGGCGAGCATGAGCCGCTGCTGCCGTATACCGCCGAGGACAGCCTGCTGATCAATTCTGGCGAATTTAGTTCGCTGGGATGCAGAGAAGCGCAGCACAAAATGGCGGCGTATGCCGAGGAGCATGGATTTGGCAAGGCGACGGTTACTTATCGGCTGAAGGACTGGGGAATCAGCCGGCAGAGGTACTGGGGGACGCCGATTCCGATGCTGTATTGCGCGAACGACGGGATTGTGCCGGTTCCGGAGAGCGATTTGCCGGTGCTGCTGCCGGACAACGTGGAAATTACGCAGCAGGGCGGGTCGCCTTTGGCGCGGATGCCGGAATTTGTGAACGTGAAGTGCCCGAAGTGCGGAGGAGATGCGCGGCGGGAAACGGACACGATGGATACTTTTGTCGATTCGTCGTGGTATTTCTATCGCTACACGGACGCGCATAACAACCAAGCGCCATTTGCAACGGCGACTGTGGCGTATTGGTTCCCCATCGACCAGTACATCGGCGGGGTGGAGCATGCCATCCTGCACCTGATCTACTCGCGGTTCTGGACGAAGGTGATGCGCGACCTGGGGCTGGTGCGCAATGACGAGCCGGTGGAGCGGATGTTCACGCAGGGTATGGTGATCCGCAACGGCGCGAAGATGTCGAAATCGAAGGGCAATGTGGTGTCACCGGACGAGATGATCGCGAGTTTTGGCGCGGACTCTGCACGGATGTATTCGCTGTTTGCAGCGCCGCCGGATCGCGATCTGGACTGGCAGGAGGATGGGGTTGCGGGGGTGAGCCGATTCCTGGGCCGGGTTTATCGCTTTGCGATGAAGTATGCGGATCGGGCAAAGACGGCAGGGGGCGACCGGAGCCTGGAGTTGTCGCCGGAATCGCAGGTGCTGTTGCGCAAGCTGCACCAGACGATCCGGAAGATCACCGAAGATTTCGGCGGGCGGTGGCATTTCAACACCAGCATCGCGGCGATTATGGAGCTGGTGAACACGCTGACGGCGGCGGAGCCGGCGATCGGCGCCGGGAAGGTGCCGGACGCGGTGCTGGGGGAGATTCTGCGCAGCCTGACGCTGCTGATTGCGCCATTCGCGCCTTACCTCGCTTGTGAATTGTGGGAGCGGATCGGCGAGAGGGGCGAATTGCTGCGCGCACCGTGGCCGAAATTCGATGAGGCCTTGGCGCGAGAGGAACAGATCGAGATTCCCGTGCAGGTCAACGGGAAGCTGCGTGCGGTGGTGCGGGTTGGCGCCGATGCCGATGAGGACGCTGTGCGGGAAGCGGCGCTGAAGGATGAGAAGATCGCGGCTCTGCTCGCCGGCAAGGAGATTGTGCGCATCATCGTGGTGCCGCGCAAGCTGATCAATATTGTGGTGAAGTAGGCGGCGATGCCTGGTCCGGGCTTGACTGTGCCGATGATAGAGAAAACCGGGCGGGGCGAAGCGCGGGGGACGCAGTCGTTTGTGCACATCCTGGCGTTGTGCTGGCGGCGACCGTCGCTCCTAGGGCTGGAGCTGCTGTGGCGCTGGAGTTACGGCATCCCGCTGCTGGTGGTGCTCTGGTTCGCGGGGCAGCACCTGTGGGGGGAGACGGCGGCCAAGCTTGAGGCTACCGGCGTCTTTCAGTTTTCACTGCAGGACCCGATGCAGGGAGCGGTGCAGGTCTCGGACGCCATCGATGTGCTGAGGGGTCCCGTGCTGCATATTGCTGTGTGGCTGCTGCCTCTCTCGATGCTGGCGTGGGCGGTGGCGGCGGGGTTGGGGCGGAGCTCAGTTGTGCGAGCCTACAGGCCCGAGACGCCGCGCCGCTGGGCGGCAATGATCGTGCTGCAGCTGCTGCGCGTTGTTGCGCTCTGCGGGACATTTGTTTTGTGGTTTGTTGCGATTCGGTGGGCGGCAAATTTCACGCTCGCGGTGGGTGCGGGTGGGAACGAAGCCGGGGGCGAGCCGAATCTGGTTCTCTACTGCGCGCTGGTAATTATCTTTTCGCTGGGTATCTTCACGGTTTGGGCGCTGCTGAGCTGGGTGTTTTCCATCGCTCCACTCCTGGCGTTGCTGGAAGGGCGCAGCGTTGGCGGAAGT
The DNA here is from genome assembly GCA_049696575.1 of Acidobacteriaceae bacterium. Classification (GTDB taxonomy): domain Bacteria; phylum Acidobacteriota; class Terriglobia; order Terriglobales; family Acidobacteriaceae; genus Palsa-343. The sequence continues at coordinate 11,585 of JBAVUB010000540.1, forward strand.
CTCGTGCGCAGCGTGCGGCTCGGCCCGCTCCGGGGCAAGCTGGTGGAAATCAATATGGTGATGGGGATTGTGAAGCTGGCGCTAATTGTGCTGGCGATGGTCTTCTCGGCAACGCCGCTGCCTTTTGAGGAGGTCGTACATGGGGCGTCGCTGTACGCATGGTGGGCGTTGGTGACGGTGATGTATCTGGTGGCGTCGGATTTTTTTCAGGTGGCGCGGGTGGTGGCTTTTGTCGAACTGTGGGGACTCGCCGTGAAGCCGGGCGTGGCTTCGGCGGAGTAACTAACTGGGCATTTCTTTACAGGGCAAATAATCCCTGCCACACTGACTAGTGCCTACCCCATCGATCGTGATCCTCGACTTTGGCGCGCAATATGTGCAGCTGATTGCGCGACGCATCCGCGAGCAGAATGTTCACTCTGTAGTGCTGCCGTGTACCGCGACGATCGAGGAGATTCGCGAACAGAACCCCATCGGAATTGTTCTATCCGGAGGACCGTGCTCGGTGTACGATGCCGACGCGCCGCCTGCCGATCCAGCGATTCTGGAGATGGGCCTGCCGGTACTGGGAATTTGCTATGGCCTGCAGTTCATCACGCATCATCTGGGCGGGCGGGTGCGCTCGGCGGTGAAACGCGAGTACGGGCCCGCGGACGTCGAGGTGATCGACACGGCGAATCCGCTGTTTGCCGAGCTGTCCACTTCGCTGCATGTGTGGATGTCGCATGGCGACGAAGCGCTCGATCTGCCGCCGGGATTTCATCTGACGGCGAAGACGTCGAACGCTGTGGCGGGTATGGCGAACCCGGAGCGGCGCATCTGGGCGGTGCAGTTTCATCCGGAAGTACACCACACGCAACAGGGCACGGCGCTGCTGCGGAATTTTGTCTTCAACATTTGCCACGCGAGCCCGGACTGGACGCCGGAACACTTTATCCAGAGCACGGTGGCGGCGATTCGTGAGAAGGTCGGAGCCGGGCATGCGATCTGCGCACTGTCGGGCGGCGTGGATTCGTCGGTAGCGGCGGTGCTGGTGCATCGGGCGATCGGCGATCACCTGACGTGCGTGTTTGTGAACAACGGGGTGCTGCGGAAGGATGAATTCGAGAAGGTACAGCAGAATCTGCGCGACAAACTGGGGCTGAAGTTAGTGGCCGTCGATGCGAGCAAGCGGTTCCTGCTGAAGTTGCGTGGCGTGACCGATCCGGAAGGCAAGCGGAAGATCATCGGGAATGAATTCATCGCGGTCTTTGACGATGAGGCGGAACGGATCGCGAAGGAATCGGGCGGAGTGGAGTGGCTGGTGCAGGGGACGCTGTATCCGGACGTGATCGAGTCGTCGCCCGTGAAGGGGCCATCGCAGACCATCAAGAGCCATCACAACGTGGGCGGGCTGCCGGAGGATATGACGCTGCAGCTCATCGAGCCGCTGCGGGACCTTTTCAAGGATGAGGTGCGGCGGATTGGGCGCGATCTCGGCATGCCGGAGGACATTTTGCAGCGGCAGCCGTTTCCCGGGCCGGGGCTCGCGGTTCGCATTGTGGGCGAGGTGACGGCGGATCGCGTGGCGCTGATCCAGGATGCCGACGAAATTGTGGTTTCGGAGATCAAGAAGGCGGGGCTCTACCAGCAGATCTGGCAGTCGTTCGCGGTGCTGCTGCCGGTGAAGAGCGTGGGCGTGATGGGCGATCAGCGGACTTATGCCTACACGTGCGCGATTCGCGCGGTGCACTCGGAAGACGGAATGACGGCCGATTGGGTTCCGTTACCGTATGAAGTATTGAAGACGATTTCCAGCCGGATTGTAAACGAGGTGCGGGGGATCAACCGGGTTGTGTATGACATTACGTCGAAGCCGCCGGGCACGATTGAGTGGGAGTGAGGAACAGTGTTTAGGGATTAGAGTTTAGAGTTCAGGTGGCACCCGCGTCGCGTGTGCCTGGACGGCGAGTCCTGATATCCTGCATCCTCCGTTACGAATCCCTGTCGCTTGAGGCTGTGCCCAAATGAAGATCCGCTGCCGCCTGATCGTTTTTCTGTTTGCTTCGCTTCCCTGCCTCGCGTCGTTTCCGATGTTTGCGCAGACGGCGCTGAGCCCGACGTACGCGCGCGACCCGCAGCAGGCAATCGATCAGGACTACACGGATCACATCAAGAAGTACACGACGGAGCCGTATTTTAATTCGCCGCTGACAGATTATCTGCCGGCGTCGAAGACGGTGCCCACGCCGGAGAAGGTGCTGGGCGATGTGTCGGGCGCGCCGAATATGCTGCCGTATGCCGAGGATGTTTACAAGTATTTCCGGCTGCTGGCTGCGAGCACGCCGCGGGTGAAGGTCTACACGATCGGACACACGGAAGAGGGCCGCGAGATGATCGCGGTCGCGATCGCGGATGAGTCCGTGCTGGCGCGGCAGAAGGAGAATGACGCACGGCTGGCTAAGCTGGCCGATCCGCGGACGATCCACCTGGATGACACGGTCGCGGCCGATCTGGTGAAGCAGTCGTTTCCGGTTTACTACATCACGGGGACGATCCACTCGCCGGAAACGGGGGCGCCGACGGCGCTGATGGAGCTGGCGTACCGGCTGGCGGTGGATGATTCGCCTTACATCAAATACATTCGCTCGCACATGATCGTGCTGATCACGCCGGTGGTGGAGGTGGATGGGCGTGATCGCATGGTGGACGTGTATAAGTGGCATCTGGCGCACCCGAACGAGAACTGGCCGCGGCTGGTGTACTGGGGGCACTACGTCGCGCATGACAACAATCGCGACGCCATGGCGATGACGCTGGACCTGACGAAGAATGTGCTGGACACGTACCTGACGTGGCACGCTCAGGTGCTGCACGACCTCCATGAATCGGTGCCTTTTCTCTACGACAACACCGTGGGCGATGGGCCGTATAACGCGTGGATCGATCCGATTCTCGCCGGGGAGTGGGCGGAGATCGGCTGGAACAATGTGCAGCAGATGACGGAGTTTGGGATGCCGGGCGTTTTCACGCACGGCGACTTCGATACGTGGAGTCCGGGGTACCTGATGTTTCTGGCAGCGATGCACAACGGGATCAGCCGGCTCTATGAGACGTTCGGGAATGGCGGGGCGGATACGGAGAAGCGGATCCTGGCGCCGGACGAGTATCAGCGGACGTGGTTCAAGCAGAATCCGCCGCTGCCGGTGGTGGAGTGGTCGCAGCGCAACAACAACAATTACGAAGAGACGGCGCTGTTGACGACGATTTCGTATTTCGCGCAGAACAGCCAGCAGTTTCTGGAGAATTTTTACCTGAAGGCGAAACGTTCGATTGAAAAACCGGAGACTGCGGGGCCGGCGGCGTACGTGATCCCGCCGGATGGGCAGTCGCCGAGCCGACTCGCGGAAATGCTGATGGTGATGGCGCTGCAGCGTGTGGAGGTGAGTCGGCTGTCGGAAGGAGTGACGGTTACCAATAAGCCGGCGAAGAAGACGGATGACAAGGCGGATCCAGCGAAGACGCGGACGTTTGCGGCGGGCAGCTACGTGATCCGGATGGATCAGCCGTATTCGCGCATAGCGGATGCGCTGCTGGACCGGCAATACTGGGCGCCGGACGATCCGCAGAAGCATCCGTATGACGACACGGGGTGGTCGTTCCCGGATTTGTTTGCGGTGCCGACGGAGCGGGTGACGGACGCGTCGATTCTGAAAGCAAAGATGGAGACGGTCTACGATTCCTACTGGCCCTCGGGTTCTGTCAGCGGTTCAGGCGATGTGATGGTGATCAATAATGCCGGCGATGCCTCGCTGCTTTCCCTGCGCTGTAGTCTCTGGGACGCGAAGTTTTCGGTTGCGGAACAGGCGTTCGATGCGGGCGGCAAGCGTTTTGCGGCGGGATCGCTGATCATTCAGAACGGGCAGAACGAGAACAGAGACATGGTGAAGAACACGATCCACCTTGCCAATGTGGAAGCCGTCAGTCTCGCGGAAATGCCTTCCGTGCCCATGCACGACGCGCCGGCGCCGCGGATCGCGATGATGCACTCGTGGGGCGGGACGCAGACGGAGGGCTGGTGGCGGGAGGCGCTGGATCACCTTCACATCACGTACCACTACATCAGTACGCAGACGATTTCGCAGGACAGCGACCTGCGGGACAAATATGACGTGATTATCTTTGCGCCGGTGGGGCGGTCGTCGACCCAGCAGATCGTGAATGGCATGCCGATGTGGGGAAACGCGCTGCCGTGGCAGAAGACAGATCTGACGCCGAACCTGGGGCGGATTGATTCGACGGAGGACATGCGTCCGGGGTTGGGCCTGGAGGGAGTTGCGCACCTGAAGGATTTTGTGGCGAAGGGCGGGTTGCTGATCACGGCGGAGGATACGGCACAGTTCGCGATCGATGAGGGATTGGCGCCGGGGGTGTTTGTGAATCGCGGCGGCAATGTCCGCGTGGTGGGCAGCGTGCTGGGCGCAACCTTTGTGGATCACAAGAGCCCGGTGGCGTGGGGTTACGGGGACAATCTCGCGGTGTACAGCGCGGACGGAATGGCTTTCACGGTGGGAAACATGACAGTGCCGCGGCATCTGGAAACAGACAAGGACTACCACCGGGCGACGGGACGCGGGGGACCGCAGGAGGAGGATGTTCCGCAGGGACGCACGGCGGTGGAACCGGAGCCGCTGCCTTCGCCGAAACCGTGGGAAGCGACGCCGCTGAATGAAGAGGAGGCGCGGGACAATCCGTATGTGATCCCGGAGCAGTATCGGCCGGATGTGATTTTGCGGTTTGTGGGATCGAAAGGGCTGCTGCTCTCGGGGCTGCTGGAGGGCGGAGGCGCGATCGAGGAGAAGCCGATCGTGGTGGATGCGCACTTCGGGCACGGGAACGTGCTGCTGTTCGCGAACAATCCGATTTATCGGGGCGAGACGATTGGGAGCTATGGGCTGGTGATGAATGCGATTCTGAACTTCAATCACCTCACGAAGCCGGCGCCGTAGTAGCGCAGATGCAGTTATGACCAAGCTTGGCCTGATCGCGGGCAATGGACGCTTCCCGTTTCTGCTGCTGGATGCGGCGCGGGCGCATGGGACGGAAGTGGTGGTGGCGGCGATCAAAGAAGAGACGGATCCGGAGATGGACGCGCGGGCTGCGGCGGATGCGGGCGTGCATGTGCATTGGCTGTCGCTGGGCGAGTTGTCGCGGCTGATCGAGACGTTCCAGCGCGAGGGTGTTCATCAGGCGGTGATGGCGGGGCAGGTGAAGCACAAACAGATTTTCTCGAGCATCCGGCCGGACTGGCGGCTGGCGAAGCTGTTGCTGTCGTTGCGGACCAGAAACACGGACATGCTGCTGGGCGCGGTGGCGAAGGTGCTGGGGGATGAAGGGATCGAATTGATTCCTTCGACGGCGTACTTAGAACCTTTGTTGGCGCAACCTGGCGTGCTGACGGCGCGCGCGCCGAATGAGAACGAGGAGCGCGACATTACTTATGGGCGGGAGATGGCGCGGGGTTTGGCGGCTTTCGATCTGGGGCAGACAGTAGTGGTGGCGGCACAGGCCTGCATCGCGATTGAAGCGATGGAGGGGACGGACGCGACGATCAAGCGGGCCGGAGAACTGATGCTGAGCCTGGGCGATCCGGCGTCAACGCTCGACCGCGGCCTGACGGTGGTGAAGGTTGCGAAGCCGAAACAGGATTTGCGTTTTGACGTTCCGGTCATCGGCATTCATACGATTGAGACCATGCGAGCGGCGGGCGCGACATGTCTGGCGCTGGAAGCGCACCGGACGCTGATCTTCGACCGAGAGGCGGTTCGGGCCGAGGCGGACGCGGCTGGGATTGCCGTAATCGCCCTCGAAAACGGATAATGGTCGGGCACGCATACTAGTCGACACACACGCAGTCCCCACACGCACGGGCCCCCACACGCATAAGGAGAGATGCTATGTCGAAGATTACCGCGATCGCCGTATCGGCCATCGTTGTTCTGGTCGTTTCAGGCTTTGTACTGCAACGCGGCTTTGCCGCTGATAACGCACCGATGCCGGAAGTGGGACAGGCTGCGCCGACGTTTACGCTGCCCAATCAGGAAGGCACACCCGTCGATCTAGCCAGCTACAAGGGCAAGTGGGTGGTGCTCTACTTTTATCCGAAAGATATGACCACGGGCTGCACCATCGAGGCGCATAATTTCCAGCGCGACCTGGACAAGTACAAGGCGCTGAACGCCGTGATTCTGGGCGTGAGCGTCGATACGGTCGACAGCCATAAGCAGTTTTGCACGAAGGACTCGCTGACGTTTACGTTGCTGGCCGATCCGGATAAGAAGGTCGTGGAGTCGTACGGGTCGCTGGGGAACTTTGGGCCGATGGTAATTGCGATGCGCAACACGTTCCTGATCGATCCGGATGGAAAGATTGTGAAGGTGTGGACGAAGGTGAATCCACAGGTGCACAGCGACGATGTGCTGGCGGCGCTGGCTGACTTGCAGAAGAAGCCGGCGTGAGGGGCAAGAGTCTAGAGTTTAGGCCCGGCGGCTTCCAGCCCTAAACTCTAATCCCCAATCCCTATTCATCTTTGACGGGCGTGATGGGGTGCTTGTTTTCGGGGGCGTTGGGGGAGACGCCGAAGTCCCACACGTCGAGATTGATGACGCCAGGCGCGAGGATTTCCATCAGCGCGTACTCGCCGATGGGCAGAGGCTCTTTGGGCGTGAGCTTCATCCAGTGCTTGCCGGTGAGAATCTCCGCTTTGGTGGGGACGATGTCCTCGGATTGCGTGGCATTGCCGGCGCGGCTGATGCGCAGGGCGCCGATGACGCGCTCGCCCGGCTGCACATCGACGCGGACAATGGCATAACGGCTGTCAGGGGAGCTGTATTCATCCTTATTCGGCAGGGCGCCATGGGTGTTGATCATCAGGGCGTCTTCGGGCGCGACTTCCTCGGCGTTGCCTGTGTCAAGGCTGACGTAGAGGGCGGGGTCGTCGACGTGGAGGCGGACCCTGGCAGCCTGACCGTTGATACGAACCGGTTCTTTGGCGCCGCTGAAGGAAGCGATGGCCGCGCGGAGGACGTTGTGGTTGGCGTCGCGGTTGACGTTGCCGGTGCTCTGGTCGAGGTGAATCAACTCTGGGATGCTCTGGTAGTTGTCGAGGACGAAGATGCCATCCTGATCGGGCAGATGCAAACCGGGCGCGACTACGGGTGTGCGGGCGCGTTGATCGGCACGTTCGGCGGCGACCGCGGCGTCGATGGCAGCGGCTTCCTTTTGCTCTTCCGCAGGAGTCGCGGCGCCGGGGGTTTCGGCCGCGGGTGACGGCTGCGCTCCGGGCTCATGCTCCTTATTCCATTTGTCGGTGGCGGGCCAGTCGATCAGGTTGTACGGAATCTCCTCCCACTGGGCGCGCTCTGCGCTGTAATAGCGGACGCGGTCCCCTTTAACCTGCCACTTTGTGACGATTTGGTACGAGCCGTCTTTGAGGATGAGGCGCTTGCCGCTGATGTGCTGCGCGGAGGCGGAGGGCTCGAGTCCGGTGAGCGGGCTCAAGGGAGACACCGGCGCGAGGACCAGCGACAACAGCGCGATGAGAAGGAGACGGGCGGCTTGCATTGCTTTCCATTAGATAGGGACAGGGGGACATCCGTCACCCGCGAATCGCGCACTTATCGACAAGGCGCACATACGGGGCTCAGACGGCTGTATTGCCGCGCTGGAAGGACGGACGTAGACTGGGTTTCCCCAACGCAGCTTAACTTGATCGAAAACGCAGACGCGGGAGGAAAACCGGTGCTGACGCCGGCAAAGACGGGCGTGGGAGCGGTGATGCGCATGCTCGCCCTGCTGGCGGTGTGGCTCGCGGGCCCGATAGCCCTGGCGCAGGTGGACGCCACGCAATGGCGCATGGGCACGGTGGACCTGACCCGTGGGTGGCTCGAACATGACGGCGACAATCCGGAGTGGGCGCAGCCGAAGTTCGACGACCGCGGGTGGCGAAAGGTCAGGCTCGACGATCTGGGTGCGGCGACGCTGGGCACGCGGTGGTACCGGCTGCACGTGACGCTGGCGCCGAACCATCCGCACGTGCATGTGCTGATCGCGGGCGGCGAGGGGACGTACGAGATGTACGTCAATGGACAGTTGGTTGAAGGGACGCAGATTCGCTCGCTGCTTGGCGTGAAGAGGCCGACCGAGCGTGTGTACTCGGTGCGCGATGAAGACACGTCGTTGACGATCGCATTGCGAACGTCGGCGAATCCGACCTACACGAGCTGGTATTTGCCGCTGTTTCTGACCGCGGATCTGGGGTCGCCGGGCTCGATCGTTAACGAACGCCAGGCGATGGAGAGCCAGCGGCTGTATGCGGCGCTGCCGGTGATCGCGATCAATCTGCTGCTGGTACTGGCTGGATTTGGGGCGTTCGCGCTGTATCGCAGCCAGCGGAAGCACGCGGAGTATCTGTGGCTGGGGCTGTACCTGTTTCTGCTTGGCGTTTCAAACCTGCTTTTAGGCTGCGCGAAGGCCGGGGTGATCCCGCTGGGGTGGAATAACCTGCTGGCCGATCCGCTGATCTACGTTTTCACGATTATGCAGATCGAGTTCACGTTCAGCTTTGCCGGGCAGCGGGTGAACCGCGCGTGGCGGGGGTACGAGGGGTTGCTGCTGGTACCGCTGATTTTGCTGGCTCTGCTGGAACTGGGACGATTCCCGAGCAGTGTTTATCTGTCAATTGAGGCGGCCATCATTCTTCCCGCGGCACTGCTGCTGCCGGTGCTGCTGCTGGTTTGGTACCGAAGGGGGAATCGGGAGGCAGGATGGTTGATCCTGCCGAGTCTGTTTCCCGCGGCGACGGGCGCGCTCGTCGATATCGGATCGGTTTCGATCTATACGGGATGGGGACGTGCGGATTTCCTGTCGGATCCGATCATGGCAGGGCCGATTCCGCTGCAACTCTCCGACCTCGGGGATTTACTGTTTGTGCTGGCGATCGGGGTGGTGATGTTTTTCCGGTTTACGCGGGTGAGCCGGGAGCAGGCGCGTGTGCAGGCGGAGCTGCACGCGGCGCGGGAGATTCAGAGGCGTCTGGTGCCGGAACATTTGCCGGAGATCGAGGGATACGAGGTGGAGGCGGCGTATTTTCCGGCGGAAGAGGTGGGCGGGGATTTCTATCAGGTGCTGGAGTCGAAGGGCGGGGCGAAGCTTGTAGTGGTCGGCGATGTGAGCGGCAAAGGGCTGAAGGCGGCGATGACCGGCACGCTGGCGATGGGGGCGTTGCGTGCACTGGCAACGGAGGGCCTGAGGCCGGGAGCCCTGCTGATGCGGCTGAATCGACAGCTGGCAGAGACCGGCGATGAGGGATTCGTAACCTGTATTTGCGCGAGCGTCGGTCCGAAGGGCGACGTGACGCTGGCGAACGCGGGCCATCTGCCGCCGTATCGCAATGGCGAGGAGCTGCTGCTGGAGCCTGATTTGCCTCTGGGAATCGCGCCGGAGGAAACGTACGTGGAGCATGCTTTGCAGCTGGAGCCGGGCGACCAGATGACTCTGCTCTCCGATGGGGTGGTGGAAGCCAGGGATGCGCGGGGAGCGCTGTTTGGATTTGAGCGGACGCGGGAGATCAGCGCGCAATCGGCGGCGGCGATTGCGGAGGCTGCGCTCAAGTACGGACAGGCGGACGACATTACCGTGGTGACGCTGATGCGAACGAAGGGCGGCGGGGCAGTCCTCGTGGAGGATGTGCACGCTGCGGTGCCGGCACGAGGATGAGCAGGAGGGACCCCTGGTGCCCGGAGGGGAACTCGAACCCCCACGCTCTGTTGACTGTGTAAGTCGATGTACAAGTCTTGAGGTCTTTCCGGGGAAAATTGCAATGATTAGTGCCCGTCGCTGGGTGCCGAGCCTGATTGGGGACAATCGATATCCATGACCTGACGACGGATCGCTCGATCCTGACCGAGATATCGTTACTTTATCGGGAGTGCAGACGTGTCTCCGACGACGGCAATCGCAAGTGGTTCCCGTGGCAGAAGAACGAAGAATCTGAAGAAACCTGCAGTCTCTCCTGTTCGCCGGCGCCGGTCTGTAACCCATGCGGTGTAGTCTGGATGCTGCCGCCAAGCGGAACAATGCCGGCGGGCTGACGTAAATCGATTGAACAACTATGCCTGAAGCACCGGTAAAGCCGGACCTTGGGGGATTGCGGATCGAGGCTCACAAGCGCGGCTCTCGAAACGCCGGAAAGCTTATCGCGATTGTTTTTTCTGTTCTGCTCGTCTCGCTCCTGATCGTGGGCGGCGTCTACGCGTACATGCATCAGACGCCGTCCGTGCAGGTTGCTACGGCGGACGCTCCCGACACCGGCCCACAGGCTCTGCTCAACGCCAGCGGATACGTGACGCCGCAGCGGCGCGCTACCGTGGCGTCCAAGGTGACCGGACGCGTCACGGGCGTGTTTTTTACCGAAGGATTGCACGTGCACAAGGGATTTGTGCTGGCCACCCTGGACGATTCCGATGCGCAACGGGCGCTGGCTTCCGCGCAAGCCGATCGCAATGCCGCGCAGGCCAACATTCTCGACCTGCAGGTGCAATTGAAGAACGCGCAGATTGAGCTGCATCGGACCCAGGAATTGAGAACGGCAGGCATTCAAACGCAGGAGCAACTCGACAATGCGACGATGGCGGAGAACAGCCTGCGGGCGAAGATCGGCTACGCGCAGGCACAGGTGCTCGCCTCGGACGCGCGCATCAAAGAGGCGCAGCAGGCGGTGGATAATACCGTCATCAGCGCGCCGTTCGACGGAATCATCGTTTCCAAGGACGCGCAGGTGGGGGAAATGGTGTCGCCGATTTCGGCCGGCGGCGGGTTCACGCGCACGGGAATCGCGACGATCGTCGATATGGCTTCGAATGAGATCGAAGTGGACGTCAACGAAAACTACATCGCGCGCGTGAAGCCAGGCCAGGAGGTCACCGCGGTTCTGGATGCCTATTCGGCCTGGCAGATTCCGTGCCGCGTGCGCACGATCATTCCCACGGCCGACCGCCAAAAGGCGACGGTCGAGGTGCGAATTGCCTTCGACAAGCTGGACCCGCGCATTCTGCCCGACATGGGCGTGAAGGTCACGTTCCTCGGGGAGGAGAAGCCTGCGACACAAGCGCCGGCGGGTCTCATGGTGCCGCAGAACGCGGTTCGCGACGATGCCGGACAGAAGATCGTTTTCCTGGTGAAAGGCGATCACGTCGAGCGCCATGCCGTGAAAGTCGGCACAAACAATGGCGCACAGGTGCAGATTGTGGCCGGGCTCACGCTGGGAGATACAGTGGTAGTTGCAGGGCCAGCCGATTTGAAAGATGGCGAAGCAGTAGCGGTCAAGCGCTAGTCAGCGTTCAATTCAGAGGGCAGACATCAAGGAGCGTCGATCATGGTACGCGTGGAGGGGAATGGCGTAGCCGGCAGTCTGATTCAGGTGCGCGGCCTGGACAAAACCTACCGCCGCGGCAGCGAGGACATCGACGTCCTGCAGGGCTTGAATCTTGACGTCGATAAGGGCGATTTCGTGGCCTTCATGGGGCCCAGCGGCTCGGGCAAAACCACTTTGCTCAATCTGCTGGGGGGCCTCGACGTTCCCACGCGCGGCACCATCAGCGTGGCCGGCGACGAGATCACGCACATGTCGCGCGGCAAGCTGACCGAATGGCGCGCGCGCCACGTCGGTCTCATTTTCCAGATGTACAACCTCATCCCCGTGCTCACCGCGTTCCAGAACGTCGAATTGCCTTTACTGCTGACGAAGCTTTCCAAGTCCGAACGCCGCAAGCACGTTGAAACCGTCCTTTCCGTTGTTGGTTTGGGCGAGCGTATGGGACACTTTCCGCGCCAGCTTTCCGGCGGACAGGAACAGCGTGTGGCCATTGCCCGCGCCATCGTCGCCGACCCTACCTTCCTGCTCTGCGACGAACCCACCGGCGACCTGGATCGAAAAAGCGCCGATGATGTGATGGACCTGATCAAGCGGCTGGTACAGGAGTACGGGAAAACCGTGCTGATGGTGACGCACGACCCAGTGGTCGCGCGCCAGGCCAATACCACGCTGCATCTGGACAAGGGGGTGCTGGTCGAAGCGGGAACGCGGCAAGGTGCGGTGGCGGGAGGGGCCTCATGAAATTCGGCAGACTGATTTGGGCCAATCTGATACGCAAAAAGGCTCGGCTCGTTCTCACCATCGGTTCGTTCGCCGTCGCTCTGTTTCTGTTTGCGCTGCTGGGAGTGGTGAACGACGCGTTCAGCCGCGGAGCGGACGTAGTGAGCGCGAATCGCCTCGTCACCATCAATCGCACCTCCATCATCAACACGATTCCGTTGTCCTATCGGGATGAGATCCTGCGTATCCCGGGCGTCAGGTACATCACGCACGACAACTGGTTCGGCGGCGTGTATCAGGATGCCAAGAACTTTTTCCCGCAATTCGTGATCGACCCGGAAAACCAGCGGCAGGTTTTCCCCGAGCTCATTGTTCCCGACGATCAGTGGAATACATTTCTGAAAGACCGCCAGGGCGCGATTGTTGGGGCGGACACCATGAAGCGCTTCGGCTGGAAGATCGGCGACCGCATTCCCATCACTACGACCATTTACGGGCTGGCGGGGAAACCATTCGAGTTCAATATCGACGGCGTTTACCACGGCGCGAAGCAGGAAGACGATCAGACCCAGTTCTGGTTCCAGTGGGAATACTTCAAAGAGAGCGTACCCGACAGCGTCAAGGGCCAGGTTGGCTGGTATACGGTTCGCATCGCCAACCCCGACGATGCCCCGCGTATCGCGAAAACCATCGACAACATGTACCTGAACTCGCCCTACGAAACGAAGACGGAGACGGAATCCGCCTTCGCGGAGGGATGGGTGAAGCAATTTGGAAACATCAAATTCCTAATTACGTCGATCGGGACCGTCGTCTTCTTCACCCTGCTGCTGGTCACCGGAAACACGATGGCCATCTCCGTGCGCGAGCGAACCAATGAGCTGGGTGTGCTCAAGGCCATCGGGTTCCCCGATCGCGCCGTCCTCGGGTTCATTTTGGGCGAGTCGATGGCGATTGCGCTTGCCGGGTGTGTGGGCCTGCTGCTGGCGCTGATTGCCATTCCGCAACTGAGCCGAGCGATGGCGGGTCTGTTGCCTCCGCTGCTGGTAACGACCAAAACGCTGGCGTATGGCGTGATCGCCGCTCTGGTGGTGGGCTTCGCCAGCGGCATTCTTCCCGCCTGGGGCGCGATGCGCATGCGCGTGGTGACTGCCCTCCGGAGGGTCTGAGCATGGTGGCAAAGCTCATTTTCGGTGTTGTGATCACTGCGGCGGCCATCGCCGCCTTGCTGCTCGTTTTGATCATCGTGGGCGGGATCCTTGCCGGGTTGCTGGCGCCCCTGATCGGAAACGTACCAATCTCATATAACTTCCGCAGTATTCGAGCCCGCTGGACCTCCACCATCGTAGCCATTCTGGGCATTGCCGGAACGGTCGGAGTTTTCGTTGCCATGCTTTCGCTCGCGCACGGCTTCCGGGCCACGCTGGTGTCCTCCGGTTCGCCCGACGATGCGCTGGTCATGCGTGCCGGTTCGACCACGGAAATGATGGGTGGCATCACTCTCGATTCCGTGAAGCTGGTCCAGGATAAGCCAGGCGTGGCCCGCGACGCGGCGGGGCAACCCCTGGTCACACAGGAAGTCGTCGGAGTCATTCCCATACCGCTGATCAGCACAGGCACGGACGCAAATGTCGAGGTTCGCGGCGTTTCGCCCAATGTGCTCGAGATCCGTAAATTTGTGAAGGTCGTCGAGGGGCGGATGTTCCATTCCGGCCTGGACGAACTCGTCGTCGGCAGGAACGCCTCGAAGACCTACGCGGGCCTCACTGTCGGCAACACGGTCGACTTCGGTGGCGGGCACTGGAAGGTGGTGGGAGTGTTCGACGCGGGCGGATCGTCGTTCGATTCCGAAGTGTGGTGCGACTCGCGCATCCTGAACGAAGTGCTCAAGCGTCCGGAAAACATCTTTCAATCGGCCACAGTTCACCTGACATCGCCAGCGGCCTTCGACCAATTCAGGGATTCAATTACTTCCGATCCGCAACTGAATCTGGAAGTCGAGCGCGAAGTGGATTACTACGCGAAACAGTCCTCCGCCATGACTCGACTGATCACCATCCTGGGCGGCCTGGTAGCTGCCGTCATGGCGATCGGCGCGGTATTCGGCGCCCTCAATACGATGTACTCGGCCGTCGCCGAACGCGGACGGGAAATCGCCACCATGCGCGCGATCGGCTTCTCCAGCTGGAACGTCATCCTCTCCTTCCTGTTTGAGGCGCTGCTAATCTCGTTCATCGCCGGCATTATCGGCTGTCTGGTCGTGCTTCCGCTGAACGGCATGACAACCCAGACCATGAATTTCTCGACTTTCTCAAGCATCGCCTTCGCCTTCAAGATCACTTTCAACCTGCTCGTGATGGGAGTGATATTTGGGCTGGCCATGGGTGTACTCGGTGGCTTGTTACCCGCAGTACGCGCGGCCCTGCGCCCTGTGGCCGTATCCCTGCGGGAACTGTAGGAGTTTGTCACTCGCGACCATTCGACCCGGAGTGAGAATGCGCGCAATCCAGTATCGCCATGGCGGGAGCCAACGAGTTCCATCCTTATAAGAATTGAACCTCGAAAGAGGGGGACTGTCTCGGCAGTCCTGTCCGCTGTCACTGGCTCGGGGGGATTGTCGTCATGCAAGTTCTTGTCTTGCGGGCGCCCTTCCGATTGCAGAGGATCCATGACCGCCTAACGTTGGGGGAAATCGTCGCGATGTTATGTTGGTCAGACGTTTATGCTCACGCTGCAGGAACAATTCGGCCCAATCGACATTTATCTTTTCGACCAGCTCCTGAAGGGGCGCATCTTGCCCGGAATGCGAATTCTGGATGCCGGGTGCGGCTCGGGACGCAATCTCATCTACCTGCTGCGCAAGGGGTATGAAGTTTGTGCTGCGGACGCCAACGCTCAGGGAGTGGATAAGGTGCGCAACATGGCACGCCAGTTGGCCCCATCTCTTCCGGCGTCAAATTTTCGGACCGAAGCGGTGGAGCATCTGTCGTTCGACGATAGCTGTGCCGACGTCGTCATCAGCAGCGCCGTCCTTCACTTCGCACGGGACGACGCGCACTTCGAATCTATGCTTCTTGGTTCATGGCGGGTGCTGAAATCCGGCGGCCTTTTCTTCTGCCGGCTCGCATCCTCGATCGGAATTGAGGATCAGGTGGAGCGAATCGAGGGACGGCGCTATCGATTGCCCGACGGTTCTATTCGGTATCTGGTCGACGAAGGAGTGCTCCACTCGTTCACCAAACGATTAGGCGAGCTCGCCGACCCCATCAAGACGACAGTCGTCCAGAATCAACGCTCGATGACCACGTGGGTCGTCCGAAAGAGCCGGTAGCCTAACTTGGACAACTCGATCGAACCTGACCAGACGGAGCGGCCAATGCCGTATGTTCCTGGCTTTTTGGATTGCAGAATTTCCGAAATCATGGCATCTTGTAACAGCATTCCTATGAAAGGACGCCCGAATGGCGGTTCTCGACAATAACTCGCGCAACCGGCAGCATCGGCCGAATCATCGGCTGACATACGGGGCGTCGCTTCGTCCGCGCTAACGCGGCTGTTCGACTACCCCGCACAACTTGGATTGCTCAGATCGCCGCATTCGTGTGCTCCGCCGGCGTTTCCAGCTCCTCGGGCATGAGTGCGCGACCTGCGGAATCCTTTTCACGGCTCTTTTGATCCGTGTGGGGGATTGTCCGCCGAGTTGCGCCTTGGCGAAGGGAGAAGCTCCCATGTTGAACGCACCCGGAGCGGTTTTGATCGACCCAAAATATCCCCACAACGTGGGGGCCGCTATTGGTGCGCGTGTTCGTGTTTTGGTGTAGACGCGCTCGTGTGGATAGGGTCGCGGATTCAGATTTTGCCGCGCGAAGAGCGGATGAAAGGGTACAAGCGAGTGCAGTTTCTCCACTCCCAGCGGCCACTGGATTTGTTCGGCGAACCCACACCCGGTTGCGTCGAAGTTCACGACAACAGCGAACCGCTCACGCTCTTCGAGCACCCGGAGAACGCTGTGTACATCTTCGGACCGGAAGATGGCAGCTTTCCTCAGGTGATCCGGCGGCTCTGCCATCGGTTCGTGCACATCCCCGCGCACTTCTGCCTGAATCTGAGCGCAGCGGTCAATGTTCTCCTCGTTCACCGACTGATGACACGGCAGCTCGCAGGCAAGGAACCGTTGCTGCCTCAGGGAGATGCTGCACGAAGTCCGCGGCGAGGTACTAACACCTGTTATGGACGCAGTGGGATGGGACGGTAAATGACAGCACTTTAACTCCGGCTGATGCCGGTTAGAAAGCAAAGCAATGCCCGCGTTTTTGAAGCACATTCTTGATGGCCAGAACCAGTTCGCCTCCGGCGGCCTGCTGCTCATGATCCTCGGCAGCATCGGCGTGTTTTTGCGTTCTCTGCCGCAGCGCCTGTGGTGGTGGCTGGAGGCACAGACGACAATGATGGTCACCGTAAAGGATGACGACGATGCCTTCGTTTGGGTAAAGGAGTGGTTTCTCGATCAGGAGTTCCTGAAGCGCGTGCGTCGCGTCGATCTCGACACGACGTTGCGTGAAGCCGAGCTCGCCCTGATTCCCGCGCCGGGCCGCCACTGGTTCTGGCGCGCTGGCCGGCCATTCCGGGTGTGGTTCTATCGCAGCACGGAGAGCAAGGGCACGAGCCAGCGTCGCATGGAGTCGCTCACGTTTCAGACCATTGGGCGTGATCAGAAGTTCCTCAAGTCGTTTGTCGACGAGGTCGTCGCCTGTCATCGTCGCAAGCGCAGGTCAGCGTCCTATCTCTATCTCTATGACGACGGCTGGGACCACGTCGCCGCGTATGCGCCACGCTCGCTCGACTCTGTTCTGCTCAAGCCCGGCGAGAAGGAGCATCTGATCGAGGACCTCAAGCGCTTTCGTGCCTCGCGCAGCCGCTATCTTCGACTTGGCGTGCCCTACCATCGCGGTTATCTGCTCTACGGCCCGCCGGGCACGGGCAAGACTTCACTGGTCTCGGCGATCGGGGCGAAGTTCGGCATGTCGATCTACGTCGTGAATCTCACTGAGATGAACGACCGCACGCTAAAGGGCGCGATGAACGCCGTTCCGGAGAACTCCATCATCCTGTTCGAGGATATCGACTGCATGAAGGCCGGCAATCGCCGTCCTGAACTCCCGACATTGCAGAGCGGGACAACAACCGCAGTCCAGCAGGGCAACGCTACGCCCGATCGCGATGGTGTGACTCTATCCGGCCTCCTGAACGTGCTGGATGGGTTTCACGCTCCGTCCAACGTGGTCTTCGTGATGACGACGAATGCTGCCGGGGCTCTCGATCCCGCGCTGTTGCGCCCAGGACGCATTGACTACAAGCTCTATCTCGGCGAAGCCTCCGGTTCGCAGAAGTGTGAGTTGTATCGGCGCTTCTTTCCCGACGCTACGGAGTTTGAGGCGAGGGAGTTTGTAGAAGCGCACTCTGTCGAGACGATGGCCGAGTTCCAGGGTATGCTGCTCGCCCTGAAGCAGGAGACCCTGCCAGCGGAACCGTGCATCTGATGCTCTCCAGAGACTCGCAACAGCGCTCAGTTGTTTTCACTCGCGGTGCCGCGGATCAGAGCAATGTCACTCGCGGCTGCCCATTCTGCAAGGCTCCGACCAGACTGTGCTAGCCGGAGCAACATGCATCAGTCAATGCTCCGAAGAATTTCGCCACAAAAATAACCTTATAAATTACTGATTTCATGGTGCCCGGAGGGGGACTTGAACCCCCACGGCCGGTTAAGGCCTGCGGATTTTAAGTCCGCTGCGTCTGCCGATTCCGCCATCCAGGCTCTTCCTTATCCTAGTCGAACCTTCAGACGCTGGTTCCACCCGGAAGAGGAGCAAGAGTTACGCATTGAAGACCGGTGTCTTGCGCGCTCGGCAGAGTTCGCCATCGCGACACCCTCGTTCAGGCCTTCCGGTAATGCCGAGCACTAAGGTACCTAATCCGGCATCAAGCGTTCACGTTTTCCTCGGCACGATCCGCTATTCTTGCCACGCCTCCCCCACAGGCAGATGCTTCGGGCCCAATTCTGTTGGTTTCTCGTTCCCAGACTGACCAGTACAGAGGGGTACCATGATCCAGCACCTGTTGTGCAGAATCTCCTTCCTCGTCGTGTGTTCGCTGTTGTTCGTTTCCACCTTGAGTGTGGCTCAGTCGCTACCTCCGTTGGGGGATACGTACACCTCGACCGGGTCGACAGGGACGAACTACGGAACCAGGACGACGCTCCTGGTCACAACAACCGACAAGAGCTATCTCCAGTTCAATCTGGCTCCGCTGCCCACGGGAGCGACCGTGAGCAAGGCAACGCTGCGGTTGTATGTCGATGCGCTAACGGCCGCCGGTAGCTTCGACGTGTATCAGATCACGGGCACGTGGGCCGAGAACACGACGACGGAGAGAAACGAGCCAGGGCTGGGGGCGTCGGCGACCGGGAGTCATCCGATCGCGCTGACGACCGCGAACCTGAACCAGTTTGTGGTAATCGACATTACGCCGCTGGTGCAGGAATGGGTGGAGGGCACGGAGGCGAATGACGGCGTGGCGCTGGCGCTGACCGGGAGCGCAGGCAGCTTCTCGTTCGACAGCAAAGAATCGACGAATACCAGCCACGAGCCGGAAC
>JBAVUB010000541.1:0-7294 GCA_049696575.1 Acidobacteriaceae bacterium
CAGCATCCACCTTAAAGGTGCCAGACCCGGTCACAATGTAAGAATTCCGTAATCGTGGGCGCTGCCGTCTGAGCTGGTTACGAACCCGAGGCTTCGACTGAGGCGCGCACCGCTTCAGGACGCGAGGTGTCGTCGAGACGACCGAAGATCATTTTGCCGGAGGTGGTCTGGAGGACTGAAGTAACCGCGATCTCCACGGAGCGGCCGATGAGGCGGCGGGCGTGATCGACGACGACCATGGTGCCGTCATCGAGGTAGCCGACACCCTGGTCGTACTCCTTGCCTTCTTTCATGATGACGACGCGCATTTTTTCGCCGGGGAGAACGACAGGGCGGAGCGAGTTGGCGAGGTCGTTGATGTTGAGCACGGAGACGCCGCGGACCTGAGCGACCTTGTTCAGATTGAAATCGTTGGTGACGATTTTGGCTTCGAGGTGTTTGGCCAGCTCGATGAGCTTGAGGTCGACTTCCTTCACATGCGGGAAGTCTTCTTCGGTGATCTGCACGACGATCTGCGCGTTGCCGCGCATGCGCTGGAGGACATCGAGGCCGCGGCGGCCGCGCTGGCGCTTCGAGGAATCGGAGGAGTCGGCGACCATCTGGAGTTCGCGGAGGACGAATTCCGGAATGACGAGGACACCTTCGAGGAAGCCGGTCTCGGCGATATCGGCGATGCGGCCATCGATGACGGCGCTGGTGTCAATGACTTTGATATTGCGCTTGCCGGTGCGTTCGCCGGAGAAGAGTCCGCCGAGAGCGGCGAGATTGAGGAGATCGCCTTTGCTGGCGCCGACCACGAGTCCGATGTAGGTCATAAGCAGCAGCACAACGAGCTGCAGAAGGCTGCGGGTGCGGCCATCGGGCAGGCTGTTGCGGAGGACCAGAGAAAAGAGGAAGGCCCCGATGATGCCGAGCAGGCTGCCGATGACGGCTCCGAAGAGGCGTTTCAGGCTGAGGGCGCGCACGCGCAGCTCAAAGAGGATGATGAGCGCGGAGAGGATGGCGCCGACGCCGGCGGCCGTCCACTGATTGATGCCGAAGGGGCGAAAGAACCAGCAAGCAGCCGAAAAAATAAGTATGAAGAGCAGACGAAGAGCAAATAAATCCATATGGGCCCCCGACAACGTGCGCCGGGCAAGGCAGGAGGATTAGCTGGGGGAGACACAAATAGTCAGCATTGCCAGGCAACCGGAGTATACGCAGGGGTCAGGGGGCAGGCCAAGGCCACGATATTCACAGGCAGCAAACGAAAAGTGTTATTGACAGACGGCAGCCGGTAGCACGAAGCCCATCAGCAACAGGGGGTAGGCAGTGGGGCCAGCTATCTTCCAGAGGAGTGTCAATACCTCGGGACCTTTGGATCGATCTCGCTCGACCAGGCGTTGATGCCGCCGGCGAGGTTGTGCAGTTTTTTGAAGCCGTTCTTCGCCAGGAATTCCGCGGCGCGCTGGCTGCGACCGCCGGACTTGCACTGGACTACTATTTCCTGGGCGGTCGAGAGCTCGCTCATGCGTTTCGGCAGATCGCCGAGCGGGATGAGGTGTCCGCCGACCCTACCTTCGATTCGGGCGATCTGATATTCGAAAGGCTCACGCACGTCGAGGATGAAGAGATCGTCGCCGCGGTCGAGGCGCTGCTTGAGCTCCTTCACGGACATCTGAGGAATGCCATTCTGCATTGAGGCCGCTTTCTGTTCCGGAATGATACCGCAGAACTGCTGATAGTCGATGAGTTGAGTCACGGTGGGATGTGTCCCGCAGACGGGGCAGTCAGGATTCTTGCGGAGCTTGAGCTCGCGGAAGCGCATGTCGAGTGCGTTGACGAGGAGCAGGCGGCCGATGAGGGGCTCGCCTTTGCCAAGGATGAACTTGATGACCTCGGTGGCCTGGATGATGCCGACGAGGCCGGGCAGGATGCCGAGGACGCCACCTTCCGCGCAGGAGGGGACGAGGCCGGGCGGCGGCGGTTCGGGATAGAGGCAACGGTAGCAGGGGCCCTGCTCGGTGGCAAAAACGCTGGCCTGGCCTTCGAAGCGGAAGATGGAGCCATAAGCGTTGGGCTTGCCGGTGAGCACGCAGGCGTCGTTGACGAGATAGCGGGTGGGGAAATTGTCTGTGCCGTCGGCGACGATGTCGTAATCGCGGATGATCTGCAGCGCATTCTGGCTGGTGAGCATGGTTTCGTGCTTGACGACGTTGAGGAACGGGTTCAGCGCGACGAGCTTCTCGGTGGCGGAGTCGATTTTGGGGCGGCCTACGTCTTTGGTGCTGTGGATGATCTGGCGCTGCAGGTTGCTCGCGTCGACGACGTCGAAGTCGACCAGACCGAGGGTGCCGATGCCGGCAGCGGCGAGATAGAAGGCGAGGGGCGAACCGAGCCCGCCGGTGCCGACGCAGAGGACTTTGGCGGCCTTGAGCTTCTGCTGGCCCTCCATGCCGACTTCAGGCAGGATGAGGTGGCGCGAGTAGCGGGCGATTTCGTCGTTGGAAAGCTGCGGGAGGGTGATGGGTTCGGTAGTGGTGGCCATGGGTCTTCCTTAAGGATGCGGCTGCGGGACAGCGCGGTGCAAGTGCTGGCGGCTATCGTTTTTGCGCGAAGCGCGCCCGCCCATGCGGCGAGCATCCGCCGGCGATGGAGGGGATGATGGAGAGCGTGTCAGAGGGCCGGACCGAGCTGTCTTCGCGCTGGGGCAGATAGCGGATGTCTTCGTCGTTGAGGTAGAGGTTGACGAAGGAGCGCAGTTTGCCGTCGGGGGTGTAGAGGTGCTTCTTGAACTCGGGGTATTGGCTGAGAAGCGCGGAGACGGCCTCGGAGACGGTGGCGGCGTCGACTGCGACAGCGGACTGGTTGGCGGTATAGACACGCAGGGGGGTGGGGATTTCGATGGTCATGGGATGACTCCTCAAGGCAGGCTGCAGGGGTTTGTTCAGGGGACGAAGGGCGCTAGCGGCACGAGCGACATCGTGCCGCGGTACAGAGTGCTGTACACCGCGCGCATTGCAGGCTGACTGGAGAGGCGTGAACCATGCTCACCTTCTATTGTGCAGCAAAAGGTCAGAGAATGTCTTGCCGGAGGGTGCCCGGTTCCGGTTCGAGGCCGGGATCGAGCTGTCCGGTGACGTCGATGGGCTCGTTCTGGAAGGCTTTGTCGTCCTCGGTCGTTCCGGTGAGGAGGAACGAATTGGTTTGCCGGGCCGCGCCTTTTTCGACGGCGGTAATGACGTAGCTGCAGCCGAGCCAGTGGGCCTCGGCGAAGTCGGTGGGCGACCACTGAGCGGGGTGGTCGGGATGGGAGTGGTAGAAGCCGACGATGTCGAGGCCTCGCTCGCGGCCGGTGCGCTGGATCCTGACCAGTTCCTGGGGCGCGATGTGGTAGCGGTTGTGCGCGGAGTCAGTGCGGGTGTTGCCGGCGCGGATGGCGTCCTCAACTTCGTTCACAGAGTCGCCGTTCTCCGACGTGAAGTGGCCGAGGAGCACGCCGCAGCACTCATGCGGGTAGGTCTGCTCACCGTGCTCGCGGATCGCGTCGTAAAGCTGCAGGCTCAGGCGGAGCACGTCACTCCTCCCAAAACCGCTCGCTGAGGTATTTGTCGGCGGCGTCGGGCAGAATCGTAACAATGACGGCTTCTTTTCCCTTAGCGGACTGTTCTTCCGCGATACGCAGCGAGGCGGCGACTGCGGCGGCAGCGGAAATGCCGACGAGGAGACCTTCGGTGCGCGCGAGGCGTTTGGCCATCATGTAGGCCGCTTCGGTTTCGACTTCCATGTTGCGGTCGGCGAGTTTGGGATCGTAAATGGCCGGGACGATGGCTGTGGCCATGTGCTTCAGGCCTTCGAGGCCATGGAAGGGCGAGTCGGGCTGCATGGAAATGCACTCGATGGCTGGATTCGCTTCTTTCAGTCGGCGGGTGACGCCCATCAAGGTTCCCGACGTGCCGAGCCCGGCGACGAAGTGGGTGATGCGGCCGCCGGTCTGCTCGAGGATTTCGTTCGCGGTGCCGGTGTAGTGAGCGCGCCAGTTGGCGGGGTTGCTGTATTGGTCGGCGTAGAAATATTGCGGGTCGGCTGCTAATTCGCGGGCTTTGCGGATGGCGCCGTCGGAGCTTTCGGCGGGATCGGTCCACACAACTTCGGCTCCATAGGCGTAAAGGATGCGCTTGCGCTCGGGAGAGACGTTCAAGGGCATGCAGAGCGTGACGGGGAAAGCGAGCGCCGCGCCGAGCATGGCGTAGGCAATGCCGGTGTTGCCGCTGGTCGCATCGAGGAGGCGCACGCCGGGGCAGAGCTTCTCGCGCTTGAGGGCGTCGAGGACGATGGCGGCGGCGGCGCGGTCTTTCACGGAGCCGCCGGGGTTCGTCCACTCCGCTTTGCCGAGGATTTGAACGCCGGGCAAGTCGGACGAGAGGCGCTCCAGACGCACGAGGGGAGTGTTGCCGATGCGGTCGAGAAGCCGGTCGCCGAGAGCGGCTCCGGACAGGTCGGGTTTGTTTACGGGCTGGGCAGCCATGCGTAAATTTCAATCCGTTACCAACGGCACCCGCCGCAAATTGCGGCGGGTGCCTGGTTGTGCGACCCTTGCATCAAGGGCTGCAGCTGTTGTTCAGTGTAGCGGGTGGCCCGACTACCGGGGAAACAGCCACCATGCTCAAACAGCCGCGACAGCGCACGTGGGACGAGGTTCTCAGCGAACTGCGCCGTCTGCAATTCGATGTTCAGGATGTTCCGGGCGGTGCAAATCAGAAGCGCGTCGCGAAGCATGGCTGCGCCATTGTGCTCGAAAAGGCGCCGAACGAGGCTGGTTTGCGCGCAGCGGTGCGCCCCGGCGTGGTGATCGGCGGCGAGATTGCGCAGCTCGTGGACCGGGGCTTTCAGAAATTCTTTCGGACGAGCAAGGCGGAGTTTCCGGCGACGGCGGATCGGCTGCAGACGCTGCACCGGTTTGAAGATGATGTGCGGGAAGTGACGGGCAGGGCGACGCTCTACAACGAGGCGCTGGGCACGACGAGCGACGCGTATCTGTACGACCGGGTGAAGGGGCGGGACTTGCCGGAGAGCGAGCGCCCGGTGCCGGCGTGGGATCGGCCGCAGGGAAGCTAATTCGCAGAAAAATTGAGAACGCCGGGGGCGCGGGGCGCGTCTATGCAGACATGCGCTTTCGCTCGCACCGCCCGCCGTTCCTCGTTTCGGGAGTGTTGTCTGCCTGCTGGATGTTCGCCTTGCTCGTGCTGGCGCAGACGTCGAATAACCGCAGACCTTCTGCGCCGCCGGCCCGCGATGCAAATGGGGGCGCAATCCCGATGCCGCCCGACCGGGCCGATGATTCTTACGCTATTTACTCTTTGCTGATGCCGGGCGAGACACTGGCCAGTTTGGCCGCAGAGCAAGGCGCCACCTGGGCGATTGCGGACGTGACGGTGAACGACGCCGATCGGAGTCCGAGCATTGCGCCACAAGGACAGCTGAAGCCCCCGCCCGACAATCCGCGAGGATTCAATGAAGCCGTGGTGGACCATGAGATGAACCGGAATACACGCGTGCAGCTGGACAAGAAGGGTTTTCATCTGACGCATTCATTCGCGCTGGTGAACCCGGAGGGAGCGAAGAGTGCGGGCTACCCGGGCGTGACCTACTTCAGCGAGGTGTACTTCGATGCAAAGCACGACGCGGCTTTGGTGTACAGGAGCGAATGGTGCGCGAACCTATGCTCCTCCGGCACGTGGATCTACCTCGAAAAGCAGGGCGGGCGGTGGGTGCGGCGCTCGGGCATTGTCGTGCCGGGGGCATAGCCCCGGAGGATCATTTCGAGCGGGCCCGCTCGCGCTGCAATTCGCGCCAGAGTTCGCTTTTGGAGACTCCGCGTTCGCGGGCGATGCGTTTGAGGGCGTCTTTCTCGGTCAGGCCCTCGGATTTCTCGAGCTCCGCGAGGCGGGTCTGCAGGCTGGTTGTGGCGTTTGCGGCGACTGAGGGCGGATGCGCATCGATGAGCAGGACCATTTCGCCGCGGATGGTTTCCCGCGCGGCCATCTGATTGCGAACGTCGTGAACCGTGCCGCGCAGGAATTCCTCATGGAGCTTGGTCAGCTCGCGGGCGAGGACGACCCGGCAGTCCGGACCCCAGACCCTTTCAACATCAGCCAGGGTTTCGGCAATGCGATGCGGGGCTTCGTAGAAGACGAGGGTGGTCGGCCGCGACAGTGCAGCGGCCAGGTCCTCGAGCGCGGTGCGGCGCGCTCCGGCCTTTGGGGGAAGGAACCCAACGAAGGAAAACGGCTCGGTGCTGAGCCCTGAAGCAACCAGCGCGGCGAGGACGGCGCTGGTGCCGGGAATGGGATAGACGGGGATTCCGGCTGCAATGGCGGCTGCGGTCAGTACCATGCCGGGATCGGAAATGCCCGGGGTTCCGGCATCGGAAACGACGGCGATGCGCGCGCCGCTCTTCAGCTCCTCAATCAGCTGGCGGCTGCGTTCCGCCTCGTTATGCTCGTGGCTGCTGATGGTGGGCGTCGCGATGGAATAGCGGTCGAGGAGCTTGCGGGTCTGGCGCGTATCTTCGCAGGCGATGCGGTCGGCAGTGCGGAGGACGCGCAGCGCGCGCAGGGTGATGTCTTCGAGGTTTCCGATGGGGGTGGCGACGAGATAGAGACCGGGAGCGAGAGGTTCGTCTGTCACTGTTCGTTGTCGCTGCGGTCACTCATGTTCATTGTCGCTCCGCTCCAGGCGGCGATACTCGGCGAGCAGGCCCATGCTGCTGCTCAGGTTTTGCCAGGTGACGATGCCGACGATGCGGCCGCTTTCGGCGACGGGAATGAGCGAGAGACGCCCGCTGCCGATGCGGCGAATGAGTGCGCCGAGGGAATCGTCGGGCTGCGCGACCTGGAAGGCGCGCGACATGATGGCCTGGATGTATCCGTTGCCGCCGTGGCGCAGGGCCTGGATGATGCCCTGGCGGGAGACGACGCCGACCAGCGCCGCGCCGCGGACGACGGGAAAGTCATCCTGGAGGCTGTGAATGGCTTTGTAGAGGGCGTCGGAAAGGGTGTCAGAGGGAGACAGCGTGTCAAAGTCCGTGAGCATGACGTCGCGCATGCGCACGGTTTCGACGACGGACTGGAAGAGCACGCCCTGGTCTTCCAGCTGGGCGCCGATGAAGACGAAGAATCCGCCCATAATGAGCCAGGGGCTAACAGCGGCGGCGAGGTGGGTGTTGGGAATGGCCAGCAGCGCGAGGCCGGCGACGACGGCGCCGATGCCCAGCATCTGGCCGAGGCCAGAGGCGGCGCGCGTAGCCTGGGCC
>JBAVUB010000542.1:0-3612 GCA_049696575.1 Acidobacteriaceae bacterium
GCCGGTGAGCGCGCCACGCGGCTGCTGCGTGAGGCCGAAGCGTCCGACCCTGAACAACAATCCGACTCCGAACTGCACATGGAGCTCGGATTCCTGGAGCAAATCAATGGCGACCGCGTGCCCGCGAAGGCCGAATATCAAAGGGCTCTGAATGCGGAACCATTCAATGAAACCGCGGCAAGCGATCTCGCCGTCCTGGACGCGCAAAGCGGCGATGCTGCTGCGGCTGTGCCATTGTGGCAGGCCGTCTTTCAGCACGATCCAGGCGCGAGTGCGGCCGGAATCGATCTCGCGGTGGCGCAGTGCCGTGGCGAAAGCGCAGAAGCGGCTGCGAAAACCCTGCGAAGAGTGCTGCTCTTCGCTCCGGACAACGATGCGGCGCGCAAATTTCTGCTGGCATTGACCGCAGGATCGCAGAAGTGTGCGCAACCCTGATTGCGACAGCGAGGAGTTCTGTTGTGGGCGAGAATCCTGAGCTGAAGACCCGAGAAGTGGGCGCCACGAAAGGTATCCATTGACTATTTCCGGTATTTCTCAGTAGATTCGACCAACTACCGTTCACGCAGACGGACTTTCTGGCTCCCCATTGGAGACGTGCCATGCGCTTCCTCCCACTTCTTCCATCCTGCCTGCTGGCCGCAGCGGCGAGCGCGGTTCCAGCGATGGCGCAGGTCACAGTTCAGCAGCCGAATGGCCCGATCGTGCTCGAGGCAGGATCGGCAACCAGCGAGTTCACCCTGCACAACGGCGGCAAGACGGATGTTCCGCTGAGCCTGAATGCCGGCATTGTTCAGGATCGCGCCTCGCATGCCGGCCTAAGCTCCGTAAAAGTGACGTTCAAGGAGGAAGCCACCGGCAAAGACGCGCCAGCGAACCTTGCCGCCGGCAAAGACCTGGCGCTGGTGGCGACGATCGGCGGCATGAGCGGCACGAGCGTAGCGGAAATCAGCGTCTTCAACGGAGCGGATTCTGCGGGAAAGCTGCAGGTGATTGCCGCCGATGCGCCGATGAACATCAGCGTCTCAGGCGAAGGCGCAGCCGGCACGCCGCTGGTGCTGAACAACGGCGGAAAAGCGTGGGTGACGCTGAAAAACGGCGACGCGCAGGCCTATGCGCTGCGATGGCATTTTCGTTACCGCACGCTGGAGAAAAGCGGCACCGTTTCCCTTCCCGCGAGCGGAACCGCAACGATTTTCCTCCAGCCTGACCCAACGATCTATTCGTGGAGCGATTCTGTTTATCCGTCAACGCAAACCGGACACCTCGAAGTGTCGCTGGATGCAGGTGATGCAGCCGGCAAAGTGACGGTTCCGCGGCGCGATCTGCCAGTGAGCCTGACGATGCAGCGCTCGACGCCGACCCTGACGGCGATTTATTCCGATCTCTACGTGATTGGCTTTCTTCTGGTCGGCGGCATCATTTCGCTTGCCGCGTCCTCGGTGCTGCCGAACAGTCTGCGGCGATCGGCGTTCCGCAGGCAGCTGATCGATCTGGCCAACCGCACCAGCAGCGTGAGCACGCGCGTCGATTCGTACCTGCGCGTCCTGCTGCGTCTGGAACGCAAGGGCATCGACGTGGCGCTGCAGAGCACGCGGTCGTACTTTCTGAGCGCCAGCGCGTCGCTCGACGAAATCTCGACGGATATCGACCGGCTGACCACGCGGCTGACTGTAGCCGAACGAATCGACGACTTGCGGCGCAGGCTGGCCACTTGCCAGGCGACTTCGCCGCCGACGATCACCGAAGACGTCGACGCCAAACTGCAGGCGGCAGCCGATTCGATGCACAACTATGCGCTGCCCGATGACAATGTTAAGGCGGCGAATGCGACTCTGGATGCGGCGAATAACTCGCTGGGTACGCTGAATAACTCGACCGACCTGGCGAAACAGATTGCGGCGAACT
The DNA here is from genome assembly GCA_049696575.1 of Acidobacteriaceae bacterium. Lineage (GTDB taxonomy): Bacteria > Acidobacteriota > Terriglobia > Terriglobales > Acidobacteriaceae > Palsa-343. Next base: position 1,906 of record JBAVUB010000542.1, read on the forward strand.
TTACGGATCTGCAAACGCGGCTGAAGAATTTTCTGCCGCGGTATGACGACCTGCAAAAGGCGCTGCCAGGCGTGTTCGGGATTCTGCAGGAAGCTTTTGACAACCCGAAGAACATTACGCCGCGCATGGTGTACGCCATCGACCACAACATTGCCGCGATTAACTCGGCGCTGGATTATGCAGCGGCTCGACAGGAAGTCGCAGCAAAGGTCGAGAAAAACCCGAGCGACAAGACTCACTATGTTTGGCCCGATCCAACCAATCCGGTGATTGATGCCATTAAGGCACATGAAACTGAACTGATCGAGTTACTCAGTGAAATGTCGTGGCAATCGCTGCGCGAGGCAAGGCTGCTGGTGCAGGAAATCCACGACAACATTTACGAGCAGGACGTGCTGGATGAAGTCGACCAAAAAACGGCGACGGTGACCTTCGATACGCAGAAAGCGCGTCCGTATCTGCCGATCAGTTTCTACATCGATTTCAGGAAGTGGGACCTTGACCGGCAACCGGCCGCGATCAACCGGCTTGCGTTTGTTTGGGACTTTCCGGACAAGCTGCAGGAAAAAGGCGCCAAGGTCTGCCACTTTTTCCAGGGCAACGAACCGGCTGCGCCTGGAACGGAGAAACGACACGAAAACCGGAGTCCTGCCGATGTGGAGTTCCCGAACTACATCGAGCGCTGGTTCCGGAAGTACAGAAGAAGGCCCCCTTTCGAGGTTCTGGTCAAGGTGACGGTGCAAAGCCGGAAATCGCAGCCGCAAGCAGCGGTTGGTGCAGGCGCTGCTCATGCCATTCCCGCCGTTGCGCCAGCAGCGATTGCGCCTGGCGCAAAGACGTTGTCGAACAAGATCGAAATCCAGCCGGCAACGTCGAATCGCGACCGTTCGCGCGTGCTGGCTGAAACGCTGCGGTTTGCGATCGCGTTTGGCGTCGCGTTGGCCGGCTTGTTGTCAGGCGGCGTTGAGGAACTCGGCAAAGTTGGCCTGATTCCGGCAACGTTCGCGATCATTGCGCTGGGCTTTGGCGCAGATGCGATCAAGAATCTGCTGACGCAGCCGTCGACCGCAGCACCGGCGGCGGCGAAGAGCAGTTGAGGGTACCCCCCTCCCCCCCAGGGGGTGTGTGGCAACCCATTGATTTTGCGAGTCGATTTGGTACCGTGCGCTGGGTATTACCCTCTGCGGGCCCGGATTGCACCATGATTGGTGCAGTAATCGGGTGTCGCGGAGGGCGGGCGCGGCGCAGCGACGGCCGCTGGAGAAGCGAGCGTGCAGCGTACAGCGTTCAGAAAAGGCCGCAGCCTGTCGCCGTTGACGTATGGCCGGTGAACGACAAGGGCGAACGCGCAGAGGTTGGTCACGGGATGGCTCCAAAAAGAAAGGCCTCGCGGGGTGCGAGGCCTTTCTGGGTAGATTTCTGACTATCACTAGTGTCGCTGCGTGGACTGGGGAATGGCAAGGGGAAAGTGGTGGGGTGGACGGTACGGAAGTAAGGGTCTTGCGGAACGCAGTCGCGCTTCCACACCGTGCAGCGCCCTCGCCGCCGCAAGCGTAGCCGCCCGTCGACAGTGCACCAGCCGCGGAAGAAACCACAAGGTCCTTCACTGCGTTCAGGATGACAAACCCGGAAAACACGAGGCCCTTCACTTCGCTGTGCTCCGTTCAGGATGACAACCCCGAAAAACCACAAGGTCCTTCACTGCGC
>JBAVUB010000543.1:0-1796 GCA_049696575.1 Acidobacteriaceae bacterium
TGTCGCGGATGTATTTGATGCTGCCGAACGCGTATGTCTGGGACCACGACATGGCCCAAATTCGCGCCGCGGGGCTGAACATGATCCGCACCGGGTTGTGGACGGCGTGGAAACCGGAGCTGGCCGCGAATGGGCAGATGAGCGAAGACGCGCTGCGGACGGTCGAGGCGTTTCTGATGTGCGCGCGCCACAATGGGCTGCCGGTGCAGTTCAATCTGTTTGCGTTTTATCCGGATGAGTTTGGCGGGGAGAATGGGTATCTGGATCCGGCGGCGCTGCACAACGAATCGCTCTATGCCGAGTCGCTGGTAGCCCGTTTCCACGAGCTGCCATTTCTCGCGTTGGACCTGATCAACGAGCCGAGCGCGAACAGGAATCTGTGGCGAACGCTGCCGGATTACGATCCGTTTGAGCAGGCAGCGTGGCGGAAATGGATTGCAGCGCGCTATCTCGATCGCGCGAAGCTGCTGCATGACTGGGCCGAGCCGTCGCTGGGCATCGGGCGCAACTTGCAGGCGCAGCCGACCGCAACCGCGCCAGAGATAGCCGGGCAGGATCCGCTGGCGCTGCCGAAAGGTGGAGCGTTCCAGCCGGATGCGGTACGGAGTGGGTTCAATCCGCTGAAGGTCTACGACTACACGCTGTTCACGCAGTCGCTGTTTGCGGACTGGGTAAAGCAAATGCGGGACCTGATTCGCTTGACGGGCTCACAGCAACTGATCACTGTGGGGCAGGATGAGGGCGGCGTCGCAGGGCGCGTGTCGCCCGCGTTCTATTCCCCGTTCGTCGATTTCACCGCCGACCACACGTGGTGGGATTACGACGCGATCCTGTGGGCCTCGCTGGCGCCGAAGTTTGCGGACAAGCCGCTGCTGATCCAGGAGACGGGCGAGCAGCGGCGGCTCACGCTCGACGATCATCTGCGCTTCAGCGCGGAAGTGGAGGGCTGGCAGCTGGAGCGCAAGATCGCGATTGCGTTCGCGCAGGGAGCGGGCGCGCTGGAGTGGGTGTGGAACGTGAACGCGACCATGGCAAACGACAACGAGATTCCGATCGGCGCGGTGCGGCCGGATGGAACCGAGAAGCCGGAGGCGCAGGTGCTCGCCGGATATGCGGCGTTCGCGGCGAAGAGTCCACAGAGCTTCACCAGGATTGAGCCGCCGGCGGTCACCATGGTGACGTCGCAGGTGGAACTGTATTCGACGCTGGGGGGACTGGCGCTCGACACACAGAAAAAGGCCCTGCGGGCCATGGCGTATTTCGATCACACACCGTTACGAATGTTGCCGGAGAATCGGCTGGATGAGCTGGGAAGCCCGAAATTGGTGTTTCTGCCGTCGGCCCAGGGATTCACCGACAAGGCGTGGCAGTTGCTGCTGGATTATGTGGCGAAAGGCGGAACGCTGCTGGTGACGGGCCCGGTGGATCGCGACGAGCATTGGCAGCCGGTGGATCGTATGACGACGCTCGGTGTAAAGGCGCAAGTGATGCCGCTGGCGGTGCGGGGATCCGAGTTGCAGTTCCCTGATGGGAAAGCGGAGCAGCTCGGCTTCCCTGCCGATGTCCAGCAGTCGACGGCGGAGACGATGCGCTTTGCGGATGGGAAAACCGTCGAGACGATCGACCACGGGAGCGGGAAGATTCTGTGGACCGCGGATCCCGTAGAGCTCGCGGAGGGTTATGACGCAACCGCCGCTCTCTATCGATGGGCACTGGAGCAAGCAGGGGTAAAGCCGGCCTTCAAGGAGGTCACGCATCTCTCGCCCGCGGTGCTCGCGTTTCCCACCGTTCTGGAC
>JBAVUB010000544.1:0-1885 GCA_049696575.1 Acidobacteriaceae bacterium
GTCTTCGAGGGCGAAGTCATTGCCGATGGAATGTGGGTAATGGAATCGAGCGTCCCAGGCAATGCGCTTTTGTTCCCCGAACAGGTCAGGATTACCTGCCAACGCTCACAAATGACCTGCCAGGAAATGACCATCACTCTAAGTCCGATACAGGGTATTGTGTTCGTTATGGGGCCAGAGGAAAAGGAATGGACGATCAATTCCTGGAATAAAGATGGCCTGATGGCGTCAAACGGCGCGGATACGCTCCCACTTTCGGACCGCTGCCACAATCACGTTCTGACCATCACATTTAGCTCAGGAGCCGTATCCACATCGGATATTCCTACACACACAAAAAGATGCGAGGCATTTAAGCAAACGGATTCCTACCGCCTAGTAAGCGGAGGGTATTACGTCGATACCACACCAGGCAATGACGCAGACAAACCCGTCCCGAAGAAATAAGGGGCAGACTCGCCCTCTCACTTCCCAGGAGCGCGTTTTCTCGGTGCTTTCTTAGGCGCTTTCTTAGTGGTGGGCTTCTTTGTGAACCTATTCGTCGTAAAGTCGTTAAATTCCTGTTTGGTGACCCGTCCGAGATTCTTACGTATCCCTGTTACTTGCCCAGCTAGTTGTTCCACCTGCCCCTTGGGTTGTGAATCTTGCATCGAGGTACGCCTCCTATGTCACGACGATTTGTTTCAGCACAACTAAAAATCGACAGGGCCGCACACCACATCGGTGATTTTAATGCGAGGAGAAACATCTTTCTCGAAAAGCACCCTTGCCGACTTCGGCCCCATTACGATCCTCAAACCGACTACACCGATTACATGGTCGAGGATGTCACCGACATTGATTCTGTCATTAGTCTGGTCATCGGTGATGCAGTCCATAATCTCCGATCCGCCCTGGACCATCTGGCCACCGCTCTTGTCCGCGATAACGGTCAGTTGCCGTCGAAGCAAACATACTTCCCGATTTGCCAGAGTTTCAGCCAGTACAAAACTGAATCGCTCGGAAAGATAAAGGGCATGAGCGTTGCCGACCAGCGAGGAATCAACCTTCAGAAGCCATACCTCGGAGGGAAAGACAGTTTTTGGGGGCTTCACAGGATGGATATTAGTGACAAACACGATCTCATCCTCACCCAAACCCAATGTGTTGAAGCCATAAACTACAGAATCAGCGATGCGGACATGGCAGCAGCATTCAACCCTGGATTCTTCGGAGATTCCCCTTCCACCGAAAAAAAGGTTCTCAGTGTCCCCCTCATAGGCCCGCTGCCCGTTCCTGAAAAGGGCCACATACTCATCCGATTTCCCGGCAATACAGAAAAAAACGAGGAAATGGCACCTTCCTTCGATATAGCTTTTAGAGATGTTGAAGTCTTCAAGGGCAGACTTGTTTCCGTAGTTCTCAACGAACTTGCGACTCTTGTGCAGGGAACCCTCAATGCATTCGCCTGACTTCAACACGCTCTCCAGAAGAGTCGGCTTGCTGTCAGGAGAATGGCGTATGGACGATTTGGAACAGAAAGCACTCATGTACGTTTTGGCCCAAGAGTTGAAGAAATATCACCACGAGCGGAATGTATATCGGACTGTCCTTCAGTGGATGAAGGATCGCGGTATTCGCGGCCTAGACGCGTTAGAGGAATCGGCTTTCCAGTCACCAGAAATTCGGGCGGAGACTGACCACGCTCTCGCATTTCTCGATCAATTACTGCCCCCCATTCCCGAAGTTGATTTAGAGACGGCTCAACGCGCATGGCTCGAACAATGGAAGCCCAAAGATGGAGAACCTCATTAGCAGACACAGCCATGCTTTCAATGAATACGGTCGCTTCTAGCTCCTGTCCAGCCCCCGATTCCGCGCTTTCAGGCGTCTGGCACACCATAAC
>JBAVUB010000545.1:0-3312 GCA_049696575.1 Acidobacteriaceae bacterium
ACGCTGGGTTGGGGGAGGCGGCGATCGTCGCGAGCCAGGCGCGGGATCGGATGGAGTATTTGCTGCGGCCGGATCTGGGGCGGCGGTTGGATGAGGAGAGCCGGGAAAAGCTGAAGGCGCCACGTCGAGACGGTTGCGAGCTTGCGGTGGTGGTTGCGGATGGGCTGTCGGCGGTGGCTCCGGCACGGCATGCGGTGCCCCTGTTGCGGGAAGTCGTAACCGCGCTGGGATCGAACTGGACAAACGTAACTGTCGTAGTAGCAAATCGCGGGCGCGTGGCGCTGGGGGATGAGATTGGCGAGTTGCTGGGCGCGGAGGCGGTGGTGGTTCTGATTGGGGAGCGGCCGGGGCTGAGCTCGCCGGACAGTCTTGGGGTGTATCTGACGTGGGCGCCGCGGGTGGGTCGAACGGATGCGGAGCGCAACTGCATTTCGAACGTGCGGCCGGAGGGATTGCCGTACCGGGAAGCGGCGAAGCGTGTGGTTTATTTGTTGAGCGAGGCGCGGCGATTGAAGCTGAGCGGGGTCGCGCTGAAGGATGACAGCGAAGGGAGCGAGAACCTGTTAGCAAAGGGCGATTAGCGGAAAGCGATTAGCAAAAGCCGTTAGCGAAGAGCGATTAGCAAGAAGGGCGAGCGACAGGTGAGTAAAAAACCAGCAAAAAGCTGGAGGTGTCTGCGGTAACTGGCTGATGCTTCATTCACAAACAACCTTTTCATCGGGATTGCGTGAGCAAACGCAAATGAGGGATTTTCACGTCTTTTTTCCGCCCGATTACAGCCTAGAATAGTTACTGATATGGCAATTCGACGTTTTACTCCCCTTCTGGCAGTGGCGGTGTGCGTGGCGGCGGTGACATCGGCGTGGGCCGATGCGGCGCCCTTCGATCTAACGGGTCCGAAGCTCGAGGTGAAGGTGACGCGATCGGGCAAAATGCTGCCCATCGCGGAGGTGCCGAACCTGGTGGCGGGCGATCGTGTGTGGATCAAGGCGGATTTGCCAGCGGGCCAGTCGGCGCACTACCTGATGGTGGCGGCATTTCTGCGTGGGTCGACGAATCCGCCGCCGGAGAACTGGTTCTTTAAGCAGGAGACCTGGGACAAGAAGACGGGCAGCGAAGGGCTGACGGTGACGGTGCCGGAGGGGGCGCAGCAGGTGCTGATTTTTCTTGCGCCGGAAACGGGCGGGGACTTTCACACGCTGGTGGGCGCGGTGCGGGGCAAGCCGGGATCATTCGTGCGCGCGTCGCAGGATCTGAATCAGGCGATGCTGGACCGCTCGCGGCTGGATACATATCTGGCGGCGGTGCGGGAGATCTACGCGACGGACCCGGCGAAACTGAAGGACGCCGCGCCGCTGCTGGCGCGGAGCCTTGGCATGAAGATCGACGACAAATGCCTGGACAGGACGCCGGAGCTACAGGCGGCTTGCCTGACGCAGGGGCAGGAGGCGCTGATCCTGAATGACGGGCACAGCGAGTCGATTGTGGCAGCGTTGACCGCGGGACCGGCGGGCGATCTGGCGACGCAATTGAGCTACACACCGCAGGCGAGCTACGGGTTCTACAGCCCGTACATCGGGTCGGTGATGGACATCGCGCGGATTCTCGATACGTTTCACACGGCGCAGTACCAGTACATTCCGGCGCTGGCGACGGAGCAGGGCGAGCAGATTGCGCTGATGCTGAACACGCCGCCGTCGTTTCACAATCCGAAATCGGTGCTGGTGACGGCGCTGCCGGCAGTCGAGGCGGCGCAGCCTCCGCCGCTGCATCCGGTGGACTCGAAGCAGAATTACTGCGCGGAGAAAAATTCACTGGTGCTGGCGGTGGATGGAGCGCCGCTGGTGTTCTCAACCGGCTACACGCACGAGATGACGCTGCGGCTGAAGAAGAAGGATGGCAAGAGCATCGATGAGTTGGTGAAGCCGGACGCGGAGAAGGGCGGATTGGAACTGGAAGCGAAGGACCTGAGCGCGAGCGATTTCGGGAACACGATCGACGCATCGCTGCACGGGTACTGGGGATTCGAGAAGTACGACGGGCCGCAGTTTCGCCTCGAAAACACGCATGCGCAGCACTGGGAGCTGGTGGCGGCGGATCGCGAGGGTCTGATCGTGGGGCGCGAGGACACGATTCATCTGTCGACGGACGACGCGAGTTGCGTGGACACGATTCTGGTGAAGGATTCTGCGGGCAAGGAGCTGAAAGCCGACTGGAAGGCGACGGGCGTCGATGAGGTCGAGGTACAGCTGCCGTTGAAAGAGGCGCATCCGGGTCCGCTGCAGCTGGAGGTGAAGCAGTACGGGACGGTGACGGCGCAGACGATACCGCTGCGCGCATATGCAGCGGCTGGGCATCTGGACAGTTTTACGCTGCACGCAGGCGATGTGCAGGGGGTACTGAAAGGCAGCAGGCTCGAGGACGTGGCGAACCTGGCGCTGGACGGGGTGACGTTCACGCCAGGCAAGATCGATTCGACGATGGGCAGCGACGAGCTGCCGATGGTGGCGAAAGACGCGAAGGCTGCGGAGAAGCTGAAGCAGGGCGAATCCGGCATGGCGCAGGTGACGCTGACCGACGGGCGCACGATGACGGTAGGTGTCGCGGTGGGCGCGCCGCGTCCGGGGGTTGCGCTGATCGGGAAGAGCGTGCAGGAATCGGCGTCGAGCACAGGAAGCAACATCCAGCTGGCGAATCAGGACGAGCTGCCGCAGGATGCGAAGTTGACGTTCAGCGTGCGAGCGCAGTCGCCAGCGACGTTCCGGCGGGCGGAGCAGATTGAAGTGGCGACCGAGGACGAGGCATTTTCGACGACGCTGAGCCTGGATAATGGCGGCATGACGCTGGAGAACGGCAAGGTGGCGCTGGCGACGCTGGATCCGGCGAAGGCGTTTGGGGGGTCGGCGTTTGGGCCGCTGAAGTTCCGCATCGTGGAGAGCGGCACGGCGGGGGACTGGCAGCCGCTGGCGACGCTGGTGCGTCTGCCGGAGCTGCACGATCTGAAGTGCCCGGCGGGCGCCGACGAGCAATGCAGGCTGAGCGGGGCCAATTTGTTTCTCGTGGACTCGGTGGCCAGCGATCCGGGGTTCGATCATCCGGTGGAAGTGCCGGATGGATTTCCAGGGTATGTGCTGCCGGTGCCGCATCCGGAGGGTGGGCAGCTCTATATGAAGCTGCGGGACGATCCCTCGGTGGTGAACCAGGTGACGCTGACTGCGGAAAACCTGCCGCCGCCATCAGGCCAGGCAGCGGGTCATGCGACGCGGGCCGCGTATCACGAAGGCGAACCCGCGCCTGCGCCCGGGGCTGCAG
>JBAVUB010000546.1:0-4941 GCA_049696575.1 Acidobacteriaceae bacterium
CGGCTGGCTCGACCGCGCCATTGCCCTGGCCGCCAAACACCACATCTGCGTTGTTCTCGGAACGCCGACAGCAGCCCCGCCCGCCTGGCTCACCACCAAATATCCCGAAACCCTGCGCGTCGATGAAAATGGCCATCGCGCCGAACACGGCAACCGCCAGCACTTTTCCTTCACCGATCCGAAATACCTCCAGTTCGCGAACGACATCGCCGACCAGATGGCAATCCATTTCGGCCACAATCCCAACGTCGTCGGCTGGCAGCTCGACAACGAATACGCCGAGCCCGACTTCGGCCCCTCAGCCCGTCAGCAGTTCCACAAGTGGCTGCAGAGGAAATACGGCACCATCACCGAGCTCAATCGCCGCTGGGCTACTGCCTACTGGAGCCAAACCTACGACAACTTCGACGAGATCCCCATGCGCCTCACCTACGAAAACCCCGCACTTCTCCTCGAGCTGAAGCGCTTCATCAGCGACGCCTGGAAGAATTATTCCGAAAACCAAATCTCCGCCATCCGTCCCCACGCGGACCCGCGCCAGTTCATCACCACCAACACCATGGGCTGGTTCGACGGCTTCGACGAGTACACCGTCCACTCCGTCCTCGACATTGCCGCATGGGACGACTACATCGACTCCGATCACTTCGATTACATCGACAACGCCGCTCGCCATGACCTCACCCGCGGTTTCAAGAACAAGAATTTCTGGGTCATGGAAACCGAGCCCGCCTTCGTCAACTGGCGCAAGACCAACACTCCTTTGTTGAAGGGCCAGGTGCGCGACATGGCCTGGCAGGCCATCGGCCACGGCGCCGATACCGTCGAGTACTGGCAGTGGCGCAGCGCTCCCAACGGCCAGGAGGAATACCACGGCGTTCTGGTCGGCGCCGACGGCACGCCCGTTCCTGTCTACGACGAAATTCAAAAGATCGGGGAAGAATTCGCCAAAGCCGGCCCTGCCCTCGCCGGCACCTCACCGCACGCCGAAGTCGCCCTCGTCAACGACTACGACAGCCGGTGGGCTATCAATTTCCAGCGCCACTCCGCCAACTTCGACCCCGTCGCCGAAATGCTCGCCTTCTACCGCCCCCTCCGTGAGCAGTCGCAGTCCGTGGACATCATCTCCATCAACGCACCCTTCGACGGCTACAAAGCGCTGGTGCTGCCCGGACTCAATGTCATTTCGCAGAAAACCGCCGACCGCCTGATGGAGTTCGTCCGCAACGGCGGCCATCTCCTGCTCGGACCCCGCACCGGCATGAAGGACGAATACAACGCCCTCCAGCCCGAGCGCCAGCCCGGACCACTGGCGTCCTTCCTGGGTGGCCGTGTCGATCAGTTCTATGCCCTCGACTCCGACGTCCCGATCGTCGCCGGCACCGTCAACGGCACCGCCAATATTTGGGCCGAACAGCTCAGCGTTCAGTCGCCAGAGACGCAGGTGCTGGGGAAGTACGGCAAGAGCAACGGCTGGCTTGACGATCAGCCGGCGGTGATCTCGCGCGCGGTGGGCAAGGGCCGGATCACGTACGTCGGAGCGTGGCTCAATCCCGCGACGCTCGACCTGCTGACCTCGCACCTGCTCGTCCACGCGGCCGTCAACGCCATCCTCCCCGGCGTTCCCAAAGGCGTTGAAGTTTGCCGCCGCTCCGGTGAAGGAAAATCCGTCCTCATCCTCATCAATCACAACACCAGCGACGAACACATCGCGCTGCCGGCGCCCCTGCGCGATCTCATCGGCAGCGGGGGATCAGCGGTGACCGCGGTCGATCTGCCGGCGTATGGCGTTGCCGTCCTCGCAACGGAAAAATGATTTACATTGGCTGAGTCTTCCTCGCCCGGAATCGTCCAGCCCAACAAGCTTGTTGTCCTCCCAAACGCCGGAGATCCTCGTGATCTCCGGTGCTCTTTCTCGCGCACAGCATCCGTCTCCTATTCTTTCGCTGGTCCCTGTTCTCCATCCCCGATCTGCGGTTCCCGAGTCACGATTCCCTGGTCCCTGAACCCCATTGCCTCTTCCCATTGCCTGGTTCCTAAAACCTGCCGTTGATACACGCGTGAAATCGCCCGCAGCACGGCCTTCGCCGGAACCTTGCCATCCTCTCCAGCAAACACAATCTCCCCCACCCGCTTCGCCTGCGGCCGGTAATACCACCGGCTGAAAAGGCACAAATAATCCGCAACGTCACCGCTCCGACTTTGGCTCCGTGCCTTTCGCTCCATTGCCGGAGTCAATTCCGCCAGCGCCGTCTCTAGCCGCTGCTCCAACTCGTCACGCGAAGCCGCCGTCACCACGGTCCCCTCCAGCGGCACCGCCTCCACCGTCCCCACCGGCTGCGGATAGAGCGAAGTCGAGCCCGCAGCCTCGTTCGGATGCCGCATACCCGCCACCGAAAACAGCGCTGGCCCGCTCAACGACCCTCGCGCCAGCCGGAACAACGCCACATGTTCCGCCTCTGCCGCCTGCACCACCACGCCCTCCAGATGCGCAATCGCCCGTACCACCTCCGGAACCGCCGCCGCCACGGCTTCCGCCTTGGTCAGCCTCGCATGAAGGTCCGCCGCCTTCTCAAACTCCGTCAGTTGCGACGCCCCGTCCCGTTCTTTCTTCAGCGCTTCTACCAAACTCCCGCCGCGCGTCCGCAGAAACGCCTGCACTGCCGCCGCTTCCTCGTCGTAGCGCTCATCCGTGCAGCCTTTGAAGCACGGCGCCAGGCACTTTTTCATCTCCGAATACACACACCCCGGGAATGCCGGATCCGGCGCCAGATCCTCGACGCACCGCCGTAGCTTGAACAGATCCAGCATGTCTTCGCTGAATCTCTCCGCTGCGATCCGCGAAGGAAACGGGCCGTACAGGTCCTCCATCGCCATTTTTGTAACGCGATTGGTTACATATACGCGCGGATACGCGTTCTCCACCGCCATTCGTAACAGTGACGGCGACTTAAGATGCAGCCGCTTCCGCGCCCTTTCCCCAAACGCGGCCCAAGTGGCCTCATAGAGCCGGAACCGCGCCTCAAAATCCGACCCCGTCAGCGCGTACTCGATTCGCGCTACCCGCCCCGCCAGCAGCAGCCGCTTTGACTGATCCGGCCGCGCATCCAGCAGCCTGCGCAGACGTCGCCGCAGATTCGGCGTCCGGCTGATGTACGGCTCCGCCCGCGCGTCCTCCCCAAACAGCGCAAACACCCCTGCCGCCGTGGGAATCTCCTCCCAAGCCGGCTGTGCCGTATTAAACGGAATTTGATTCGGAAACACGCCGTGATCCCTGACTATATCTCGCCCACAGCGGACGGCAGGGGCTTCCTTCGACAGTACTCTGGACCCTGCACCCTGTTGCCTGCCTTTACGCCCCCGCGATGGTCATCCCGTCCACCCGCAGCGTAGGCGCGGCGGTCGCCCCCCGAAACACCAAATCGCTCCCGATCGCCGTAATATTCCGCAGCATTTCCTTTAGATTCCCCGCAATCGTGATCTCGTGCACCGGATACTGGAGCTCCCCATTCTCAATCCACAACCCCGCTGCCCCGCGCGAATAATCCCCCGTCACCAGGTTCACGCCCTGCCCCAACATCCGCGTCACGTACAGTCCGCGCTCCACGCCGCGAATAATCTCCTCCGCCGCCTGCGTTCCCGCCTCCAAAAATAAATTCCCCGCATCCAGATACGGATTCCCCGCCAGCCCGCGTCCCGCGTTCCCCGTGCTCTTCATCCCCAGCTTCCGTCCCGCATACGTATTCAGGACATAGTTCCGCAGCACCCCCTTCTCCACGATCACCGTCCGCCGGCTCGGCAGCCCCTCCGCATCGAACGGCGAGGTCCCGAACCCTCCCGGAATCGTCCCGTCATCCACCACCGTCACCGAAGCCGCCGCAACCTCCTCACCCAACTTCCCCGCGAAAATCGACGCCCCGCGATAAATCGCATCGCCCGCTGCCGCGTCGAAGACCGCTCCCACCAGTCCCCGCGCCACCTCCGGCGCAAACACCACCGGAGCCTGCTGCGTCGGAACCCTCCGCGCATCCAACATCCGCAATGTGCGCCGAGCCGCCTCCCGCCCTATCTCCTCCGGCTGTTCCAGGTCCCGAAACGCCCGCGCCTGCGACCACCAGAAGTCGCGCTGCATCTCCCCGTTTGCGCCCTGCGCAATCGGGCTCGTCGCAACGGAGCAATACGACGACCGGTACTCGCCCATAAATCCCCGCGAATTAGCAAACACCCTCCGCCCCGTCGCTGCGTCGAAGCTCCCCCCGTCACTGTTCACCAGCCGCGTATCCACAGCCATCGACGCTGCCTCGGCCCGCCGTGCCCATGCAATGCGTTCTTCAATCGGCAGTGAATAAACATCCTCGTGATACAGCCCCAGGTCCCCGTTCAGTTTTCCAAACTCTCCCGCATCGGACAGGCCAGCGAACGCATCCACCGACGTCACCCGCGCCAGCGCCACCGCGCCGTTCACCAGATGCGAAAGCCCGTCCGGCGTAAAGTCGCTCGACGATGTGCTCGCGACGCGGTACCCGTTCTCCGCCTCGGTCAGCACGCGCAGCCCAATCCCGCGCGACCCCGACTCCTTCAGCGTCTCCACTTCGCCCAGCCGCACCGTGGTCGAAAACTCATCGCCCTCGCGGATCGTCACCTCCGCATCCGACGCCCCTGCCAGCAGCGCCCGCGCCACTACAAACTCCGCCAGCTCCTGTAAAGTGGTTTCCGGTTTTTCCGTCGCTGTATTCATCTCAGTTCGCCCATTGGCGCGAAGTGCGCGCGCCCGCCCGTCCGGCTAGGACCCGGTGCCCCCCACCGTCATCCGGTCCAGCTTCACCGTCGGCATCCCCACGCCCACCGGCACGCTCTGCCCGTCTTTGCCGCAGGTCCCGATCCCCTCATCGAGCGCCAGATCGTTTCCCACCATCGACACGTGCTTCAGCGCCTCCGGCC
>JBAVUB010000547.1:0-2220 GCA_049696575.1 Acidobacteriaceae bacterium
GGTGAGGACGCGGACCTGGCCGATTTTGATGAGAAGCTGCGGCGGGTCAGGCGGGATGACGAGGACGTCGGGGTGGGTTTGAATGAGGATGCGGGTGTCGCGCTTGTCGACGTCGCGGAGTTCTTCGCGGGCGGCGATGGCTTCATCGACGCGGGTGTCGAGGTCGCGGGACTGGCCGATCCTTTCACAATTTGTACAAACGCCGCAGAAGTCCGGCAGGCCGTCGGGATTGTTCGGGGGCGTGAGGCAGTTGGCGGCCTGGGCGAGCATGATGGCGAGGGTGTACTTGCCGGAGCCGCGAGGGCCCGCGAGGATGAGCGCGTTGGGCAGACGTCCGGCGGCGAGGGATTCGCGCAGGTGGCGGATAGTGGGTTCGTTGCCGAGGAAGTCTTTGAACGACACGGAATCAGGTTACAGGTTGCGGGTTGCAGGGTACAGAACAGCGTTCAGCGTTCGGCATTGAGCCAGGCCATGCCGTCCACACCGGGGGTGAGATTGATGGGAGGCTCGAGCGCCCAGGAATCGAGGTTGAGGATTTCGACACGGCCGGTGACGATGCAGGTCATGTAGGCGATGTGGTCGTGAATGAAGATGCCGAAAGGCTGGGCATCGAGGTCCCAGGCATGCACGGGCTTGTTGGTTTTGAGGTCGATGACGTCGAGATGGCCTTTGTCTGCTTTGCTCTCGACGACGAGGAGGAATCGCCCGTCGGGGGTGGGGCGAGCGGCGAAGGGCAAGCCGGAGACGGGAATCCAGCGGCTGACGGTGTTGGTGCGGGCATCGATGACGGCGACGCGCGGAGCGTCCCAGTCGGAAGTGAAGACCCAGCGGCCGTCCGGAGAGATGGCGATGCGCTGGATTCTCCGGGTGACGGGGATGATGGCGAGGAGTTTGCGGTGGGGGATGTCGAGAACGCTGACGGTGCCGGAGTCGACATTGGAGGTGTAGCCGCGGCGGCCGTCGGGAGAGAGGACGAGCATGTGGCTTTGCGGTTTGCCGGTAGGGATTTCGCCGACGACGCTGCCCCTGGTGGTGTCGACGATCGCGACCGCGTTGGCGAGTTCGGTGGTGACGTAGAGGAGACCATCGGCACCGAAGACGGCGGAATGCGGACGCAGCGGGCGGCCGAGGTCGATGGTGGATTGACGGCGACGGGCGACGAGGTCGATGACATCGATGGTGTGGCCAGCGGCGCCTGGATCGCCGAGGACGGCGTCGCTGTAGACGGGGATGTAGGCGGTGTGGCCATCACGGGAAAGCGTGATCTCATGGCCGGCAACATTGCCGACGCCGTCGGGCACAGTGGCGAGGAGGGTCTTCGATTGCGGGTCGAGGAAGAGGAGATTGTGTTCGCGGAGATTGACGATGAGGAGGGTTCCGCTGGGTGGGCGTTGCGCTGGAGCAGCGAGCGCGGCGGCGAGGAGAAAGATGGCAATCGGCATGGCAGCCCCGGGGACAGGATCACGAATCTGTGATCAGAACTATACGACGGAGTTGTTCGCGATGACGTTCCGGTAGAAGTCGTACGACAGCTTGGGCGTGCGTTTCTGCGTTGCGTAGTCGACCCAGGTGATGCCGAAGCGGAGGCTGTAGCCGGAGCTCCACTCGAAGTTGTCGAGGAGGCTCCAGAGGAAGTAGCCGGCAACCGGATTGCCCTCGGCGATGCCGCGCTGCAACTGGAGCAGGTAATTGCGAAGGTAGAGGATGCGGTCGGTGTCGAGGACGCGGCCGGCCTCACTGGAACCGCCGGGACGCAGAACGTCGGCCGAGGAATAGCCGTTCTCGGTGATGTAGATCTTTTTCACGCCCCAAAGTTGGGAGACGAGCTTTGGCGTCCAGTAAAGCGCCTGCGGATTGACGAAGAGCCACTCGGACCCGGCGTGCGGGTAGGTTTTGGGGCGCGGAACCATGAGGAACCCGTCGGGCGCGTCGGCGGGAACGACCTCCTGCGTGGTGTAGATGTTGATGCCGACGAAATCGAGCGGCGTAGAGATGGTTTTGAGCTCTTCGGGCGTAAATTGCGGGGCGTCCGCGCCGAGGGTGCGGAGATAGCGGTCGGTGTAGCGGCCCTCGAAGATGACTGTGGCGTACTGAGCATTGATCTCGCGAAAGGCGATTTCAGCGGCGCGGATGTGCGCGGGGTCGACGATGGCGGGCATGGCTCCAGGCATGTCCTGGGCGAGTCCCACTTCGACGGGGCGCGTGGCGGCGGCACGGATC
>JBAVUB010000548.1:0-3893 GCA_049696575.1 Acidobacteriaceae bacterium
GTGTTGAGCCGATGCTGCAGGCTTCGGCCAGCGGCAGCCAAAGCATGTTTGCGTCCGCGTGGAGCGGCCTTGGTGGCGGCGAAGGAGATCAGGGCGGTGAAGGTGGACCATAACCCGCCAGGAACCACGAAGTCTGGCCAAGCAAGAAAAGAAAAACAAACTGGCAGCGCAGCAATAGCGTCTCTATAAGCACGGGCCAGTCCAGCAAGCCGCGGCAGATCCAAAGCGGCGCAGGATACGACGATCAAAAAACCTAATTTGAACCGGGGAACTGTGAAACTCAGAATTCTCAATGGTTGTAAGTGCGAGAGGAACGCGACGCGTATGGCGCGCGCAGCCTCGTTGTCGATTGCCTTGCTTGCTGGAATCATGCTGGCGGTTGTGCCGGCAGCGCTGGCTCAAACTGCAACTGCCGCTCCGGCTTCGGGCCAGACAGCGCAAAACACCGGCGGCATCCACGGTCAGGTGGCCGATCCCACTGGCGCCGTCATTCCTGGAGCTGCCGTCACTGTGCTCAACAGCGAGGGCAAAGTCGCCGGCAAAACCACCTCTGACGCTGGCGGAGCTTATTCGGTTCATGGTCTTGCTCCCGGCACTTACAGCGTCTGGGTCACGGCGCAGGGCTTCGCTGCCTACCGCGTTCCCGGGATTGCTGTCATCGCCGGCCAGATGAAAACCCACAACCCCGCGCTCCAGATTCAGGTCGAGCAACAGCAGGTCGAAGTCCAGGCGGAAAACACCACGATTAGCACGGCCGCCGACGCCAACGCCAGCGCCATCGTGATCAAAGGTGCGGATCTCAACGCACTCTCCGACGATCCGGATGAGCTGCAGAACGAACTGACGGCGCTTGCCGGTCCGGCTGCTGGTCCGAACGGCGGACAAATCTACATCGATGGATTCACCGGCGGTCAGCTTCCGCCGAAATCGTCGATCCGCGAGATTCGCGTCAACCAGAATCCTTTTTCCGCGGAATACGACCGCCTCGGCTACGGCCGCATCGAGATTTTCACCAAGCCCGGAACCGATAAATTGCACGGGCAGGTGCAAGTGGGCGGCAACGACTCGGCGTTCAACTCGCAAAACCCGATTCTCGTCGACACCGTCGAACCGGCCTACTCGTCGTGGAACCTGCGCGGTTCGGTCGGTGGCCCGATCAACAAGTCGGCTTCCTATTACGCCAGCATGTTCTCGCGCAGCCAGCAGAACGAAAATGTGCTGGAGGCCATCAACCCGGCCAGTGTTGTGATCGGCCCTAACGGCACGGCGACCGGAACATCGGTCAACGAAGCTTTTGCCAACCCAACTTACCGGGTCGAAGTCAGCCCTCGCATCGACCTTCAGCTCGGCCAGGCCAACACGCTGACCGTCCGCGAAGAGTACAACCTTGCAAAGAGCACCAATGGCGGGCTCAATCCGCTGAGCCTGCCCTCAACGGCCTATAACAGCGAGAATCAGGACAACACCGTCCAGATATCCGACAGCCTGGTCCTGAGCAAGAATCTGGTCGACGACATTCGGCTGCAGTACCGGCGCATTCGCGACAGTCAGAATGCGGTTTCCAATCTGCCTTCGTACACCGTCGAGCAATCGTTCACCGATGGCGGCAGCAATGCGCAGAGTGTGCAGGATCACGAGAACGACTTCGAGCTCCAGAATTACTTTGCGGGCTCGAAAGGCGCGCACTCGCTGAACTTCGGCGCTCGGTTGCGGGCTTACGACGACGTGAATTCGACCACCGGCGGCAGCAACGGCTCCTATATCTTTCCGGATCTGGCTTCGTTCGTCGGGTGCCTGCAGAATCCGCCGGCTGCGAGCTGCGCACCGCGCCAGTACAGCTACACGAACATCAACAATTCCGTGGCCAGCGCTGTGCTTTTCGATGGAGCGCTCTTCTATCAGGACGACTGGAAGGTGAGCCCGCGCTTCACCTTCAGCTACGGCGTGCGTTGGGAGACGCAGAACTGGATCCACGACAAAGACGACTGGGCGCCGCGCATTACGGTGGCCTATGCATTGGGCCGCTCCAGCGGCAAGCAACAGCCGAAGACCGTGGTTCGTGCCGGATACGGATGGTTCTATCAGCGGTTCACCGTTGCCAACGGATTCGGCGCCAACGTTCCGTACGTGATTCAGACCATCCACGAAAATGGATCGAACGAGCAGCAGTTTATTCAGACTTCGGGCATCACGTTCAATCCCAACCAGCCGACTCCGATTACTTCGAGCTCTTCTGGCGGTGCGACCGGAAGAAATGCGCCGACCTTCTACAACATCTCTCCGGACATGCACGCAGCCAACGATATGGAAGCGGCGATCGGCGTGGACCGGCAGCTGACGAAGACCATGACCGGCAACGTCACTTACGTTTTCTCGCAGGGCGTTCACCAGTACTTCACGGATAATCTGAGCGCGGCTGCGGTTTTTCCGTCGTCGTCGGCGCAGGCTGGTGAGTATCCTTCGGCTCCGGTGACGCCGCCGGCCACCAACGACCTGCAGTATCAGTCTGGCGGCTTCTATAAAGAGCAGCAGCTAATGACGACGTTCCGTGCGACGTACCGGACCTTCAGCTTCTTTACGAACTACACGTACAGCCACGCGCTGGGCGACACGAGCGGCGTTGGCTCGGTGCCGTCGGTGTCCAGTTTTCCTGGTCTCGACTACGGGCGGACTACTTTCGACGTGACCAACCGCTTCATGGTCTTCGGTAACTTCATGCTGCCGTGGCAGATTTCCATCTCGCCGATGGTGGTGGCGAATTCCGGCACGCCGTTCAACATCACCGTCGGGCAGGATCTGACCGGGAACAATCAGTTCAACGGCCGACCGACGTATGCGGCGAACTGCGGCGAAGCCAATTCCGTCCAGACCAGCCTGGGCTGCTTCGACGTCAACCCGTACGGAACTGGCGAGAAGATCATTCCGTATGGCGTTGGCACCGGACCGTCGAATGTGAGCGTGAATGCGCGGCTGAGCAAGGTGATCGGCATCGGGCCGAAGCTGGAAGAAGGCGCACGCAGTGGTGGCTTCGGTGGCGGTGGCGGCCGTTACGGACCTCCTGGACTTGGCGGTGGTGGTCTGAGCGGCGCTCGTGGCGGTCCTGGACGGCTGGACGCTGCGGTTTCGCGGAAGTACAGCCTGAACCTTTCTGCCTGGGCGACCAACGTGCTGAACCATGAGAACTTCGGGACGCCGAACGGCGTTCTGGCTCCGGAACCCGTGAACGGAGTGCTGGAACCTGGCAGCTATTTCGACAAATCGCAGTCGCTGGCTGGGCAGTTTTTCGGGTCGGCTACCGGTGGCAATCGGAGCATTCAGCTGCAGGCGAACTTTAACTTCTAAGAGCGGCCAGCAGCCAGCAGCCAGCAGCCGGTAGCCTGGAGCAGGCTGGGAAGCCATTACTTTTGGTTCCGTGGCCCCCCTCCCCCCTGGGGGGTGGACTATGGCAAGTACCTGAATCTGCGTGGCTTCCAGGAGGGCCCTTTTGGACTGTGGCATCCTGCTGAAAACAGGCGGTTTGGCGGGGGCGTTTGGCCGGGTCTCGACTGGGTACTTGCGTGTTCTCCGTGAACTGACATGGATGTATTTGAAAGCAAAGTGGAACGGTCTACGCATTTGGATCGAAAGTACTTCGGCGTGAGAGGGACTGGGATGGAAGGATCGCTCGGATTCTGTAGCCGTAGCCGGTAGCCTGGAGTCGGGAGCGGATTGGACGGAAGCGCGTTCATGGTGTGTGCCGAAAAGGAAAAGGCCCAGCCGTTTGGCTGTGCCTTTTTTGTTTCTTACCCTCTATTATTAGAATACCAAAGCCGGGGATAAAACTGGCCAAAATTCTTTGAGGGTATTGTGGTGGAAGTGGTGTGGAATCAGGGAACACTTTCGTACCGTATGAA
>JBAVUB010000549.1:0-2313 GCA_049696575.1 Acidobacteriaceae bacterium
ACCAGCAGCCGCATCTCCGCCACCAGCGCTTGCTGCCGCCCCACCCACGCGCGATCCGTCGAAGGCGTCAGCGCCCCGATCCACCCCCGCCCCAGCGCCGACTGCGCATACCCGCCCACAAACGCGACAAACTTGTCCCACTCCAGCGCAGTCGAAGGCGCAACCGGCTCCGGAATCTCCCTCAGCAACGGCATATTGCAATTATCAAGCCCTTCCCAGGCGACGCCCGCAAGCCGCCATCATCACCAGCGATCCCCGGGCTTGCGTCGCAATATTGCCAGCGATATTATCAGAAGTGCGCTTTGTACTCGACACGACGGTGATTGTCGCGGCAACGCGGAGTGACGCAGGAGCCTCTCGTCAGCTTGTACTGGCTGCTTTGGACAAGCGTTTTGAATTGCTTCTTTCGGTGCCGCTGGCGCTCGAATATGAGGCTGTATTGAAGAGACCCGAGCAGATTCGAGCGTCGCGTGGAACGGTCCAGGAGATCGACAAATTGCTGGTCGCGTTAATAGCGGTAGCCAGGCCAGTGTATCGGTCATTCTTCTGGCGTCCGCTGCTGCGCTATGCGGATGACGACATGGTGTTGCAGACTGCGCTGAGCGGAAACGCAGACCTGCTGGTGACCTTCAACCTGAGAGATTTCGAGCCGGCGGCATCGGGCCTGGGAATCGGCGTAGTGGCACCACGCGACGCCTTGCTGCAGATCAAGGAGGAGAAATGAGAAAGAGCAACTTTGCCCTGAGACTTCAGCCTTCGCTCCTGGATGAAGCCCGCAGAACTGCCGACGAGGAGGGCGTTGCCCTGAATCAGCTCATTAACGTGGCGGTGGCGGAAAAGCTCTCAGCAATTCGGACGGAATCATTCTTCCGTGAGCGTGCGCGTCGCACCAATATTCCAGAGGCAATCGAGATTCTGAAGCGGATGGGAGAAGGGAATCCCCCGGAGAGGGGGGATGAACTCCCCGACTCTGAGAGACTCTATGCCCCGGGCAGCAGCCGCCAGAAACGGACCGCGCCAACCGGAGCAAGAAGAACGCGTGTGCCCTCAAAAAGGCCGTAGTGCCGGATGATCTCAATACGGTACTTTGCTTCCAGAGGGGCAAGACGGAGGGCAAAGCTGAATCTCTGTAATTGACACACCGTTCTGTGGGATTCTGCGTCTGGCAGATGATGCAGTACATGTATCATCTGTGATAGCGTGGATCTGAATTGGCAAGAAGACCGAAGCTCAGGAAAATCACCGACTACACAACCCGTTTTCGATGCGCCGGCGGGATCGCTGTATTGCGCGAAGAAGTATGGGTGAGCGGCGGTGGTGAAGTGGTGCAATACAATCTCGCGCTGGTCGCGCGGCACGTGTCCGGCATCGACAACGGTCGCATCCTCGGCTATGACAATGCTCATGATGAACATGAGCGGCACTTTATGGGCAAAGTGAAACCGGCGACATTCACAAGCTATGGCGCGACGGCCAGGCGGTTTTTTCGCGAGGTCGAGGCATGGAGGAAAAGGCAATGAAGAACAAAATATTTGACGATGGCCTCGAGGGACATCGCCGGCGCTCGCTCAAGAGGATCGCGCGCATGGAAAAGGGCGAGCGCCCGGAGGCCGAAAAGGTCATCACCTTTGCTGATCCACTCGATATGCTGGCCTGCCTCTCGGCGCAACGCGTCCGGCTTTGTCAGGCGGTGCGGCAAAAGCGCCTCAGCATCTCGGCACTGGCTGCGGAGTTGGGTCGCAACCGTGGCGCGGTGACCCGTGACGTCAACCAGCTAAAAAAGCTCGGGCTGGTGCGGCTGCGTGAGCGGACCAACCCAGGTCATGGGATCGTGCAGATCGTGGAGCCCGTTGCGGAACGCATTGAAATGCGCATTGCCTTCTAACGCGGCTTGAGAATTTTAAGCAACCAGGAACCTACCTTGGACCAGCAAAGCTCCGTCACCCTCGAATCCATCCGCGCCGCGCAGCAGCGCATCCGCGGCCACATCTACCTGTCTCCCGCGCCTCACTCAGCGGAGCTATCGGAGATGACCGGCCAACAAGTCTTCCTCAAGCTCGACAATCTGCAGCGCACCGGAGCCTTCAAAGAGCGCGGCGCGCTCAACAAAATTCTCACCCTCACCGACGACGAGCGCCGCCGCGGCGTCATCGCCGCCAGTGCCGGCAATCATGCCCAGGCGGTCGCCTTCCACGCCAGCCGGCACGGCATTCGCGCACGCATCGTCATGCCGCTCATGACGCCGTTGATCAAGGTCGCGGCCACTTCAAACTACGGCGCGGACGTGGTCCTCCACGGCGCAGACTACGACGA
>JBAVUB010000550.1:0-1944 GCA_049696575.1 Acidobacteriaceae bacterium
GTGCTCGCGAGCGAGCACGGCGGCCTGTCGGCCACGCTCACGCTCACGTTCAGCGCTCCCGGGCACTCCCCGCTGCGCGACAGCATCCCCGTGACCTTCCTGCGCGAGGTGAAACGTTCCAAGGCCCGGTCCAAGCCGCGCAAGCGCTCGTCTAAGGCGGACAGACGCTCATGACCTCACGGATCCCCCAGACCCTGCCCGCGCGCGCGATCCTGGTGCTCACCCTATGCTTCTCACTCCTCTTCGCATTCGGTATGTTCACCGCGCGCGCCGGCGCCCAGGGGGTCGAAGGCGAAGCCACCGCGACGTGGCGTCTGGAACAGCCCTCGCCGCCCCCGCGCGTGCCCGGGGAACCGTCCCTCACACCCATCGGCCTGGGCAGGATCGGTGACATCGAGTTCTGGGCGCCGAACCGCGGCCTCTTGATAACGGCCGGAAACCCTCCCACCATTCCCCCGGGTTTGTGGGCGTATAACGGCGTTTCCTGGCATGAGCTCGCCACTGTGTGCGGAGCCACCGACGGGCGCCTCGCCTGGGCTGGACCTGAAGAATTCTGGACGATCTCCGACGGGCGCCCAGGCCAGTCTGCCAACAAGCTGGGGGAGCTGCCACCGCTGGAAGACGACACGTTGTGCCACTTCTCGGGCGGCCAGGTCGTGGGCTCTTACGCCTCGCCGGCCTTCGAAGCGAACTCGTATCTGCCGATGAATGCCGCGGGCTGCATAGGTCCGTCCGACTGCTGGTTCGCCGGGGATGCGCTTGGCGAACCGCTGCCCGTGGGCGCCTTTCAGTTGCACTGGAACGGCGGGGCGCTGAGCGCTGAGCCATACCTCGAAGCGGGACATGCGGTGCAGGACATGCGGCTGTTCGAAGGCAGCCTCTATGAGAGCGTCCGGCTGTCACCCGCCGATCGATTGCTGCAGCCCAACCCGGAAGCGCAGCAGCCCTTCCCGCTGCACATCATCAACCCGGAAGGAATCATGCCCACGTTCGAAGCCGAAGGCGGCCTGCCTCTGTACGGACATGGCGAGTTCTCCACCGCCCTTGACTTCCTGCACCTCGCGGCCGGCGAAGGGGCTCTGTGGGGCGCCGCCGGACCACAGCCGGAAACGCCGGAAGGATCGGCGCCAGCGGAGGTGACGATCGTGCGCTACACCGCGGAAAGCGGCTGGAGTCAGGTACTGGGCCCCGACACGCCAGGCGAAGACCCCTTTCCGAAAGATGTCGTCAACGGGATCGCCGCCGAGCCTGGCACCGACAGCGTCTGGCTGGCGCTCGACTCGCAGGCCGATGCTGAAAGGCCTAGTCCTACCGCCAAGGCTCTCGTCGCGCATGTCTCCGCCGGAGGAGTCGTGTCCGAAACAGAGGAACTGCCCTCTGCGCAGGAACAGAGCGAAGGCGTAGGGCCCAAGGGCGCGGCCGCCGAGATCGCCTGCCCCGCCCCCAACGAATGCTGGCTTGCAACCACACAGGGATGGCTGTTTCACCTGAGCAGCCCGGGAAGCTCCACACCCGGCGGCGTGGACGCCGACCCGGCCTTCACCGGCCTCATCACCTACCGCCCGCCGGATCAGGGTCTGCCGCAGGTGGTTCCCGACGCTCCGCCGTCCGACGATTCGGGATTGGGCGAAGAAGCTCCCGACTACGGCGGCACGTTCGCGGAAACGAAGGTCCCAGCGGTCGAATCCAAGATCCAGGCTCCCCTGTTGACGGACGTGCACAGTCGGCTTGTGCACGGCAGCACGCTCGAATTGCGCTTTCACTTGGCGGTCAAAGCGCGCGTGCGCCTACTCGCCGAGCGCCACAAGAAGGTGGTGGCCAGCACACCCATGCGCACGCTGGCGGCGGGCAACCGCAAGCTGCTGCTGACGCTGAACCGGCATGACTGGCCGACGAAGCTGTCCCTGCAGACCCACCCGCTCGCCCCATTGCCGACGACCACCG
>JBAVUB010000551.1:0-2952 GCA_049696575.1 Acidobacteriaceae bacterium
GCCACAAACAGCGCGCGCAGCAGCGGCCGGGTCGCGGCCACCGCCTGCTCCCGTAATGACAAAGCGTCCCCCCGAATACGAATCGCCGCCATACTGGCCGGAAAATCCCGCATGATCTGTTGCGAGACCCGATTCGCGTCCTCGGCCGCCTGCCGCTGCGTCACTCCGGCCTTTAGCCGCGCCACCATCCGGTAGGCCCACGCGCCCACGCTCTTCTCCGAAAGCTCGTCCGCCGTCAGGCTCAGCGGAACCCACACCTGCGCCTGATTCAGCCGTCCCGGCGCCAGCGGAAACTCAAAACTCCGCGGCATCACCCCGACAATCGAATACGCCTTCCGGTCCAGCACAATGGACTGCCCCAGCACCCGCGGATCGCGATGGTATCGGTTCAACCACAGCGAATAGCTGATCACCGCCAGCGGCTGGTGTCCGTCGTCCTCTTGCTGTGTGAACACGCGCCCCAGCATCGGCGCAACCCCCAGCGCCGAAAACGCCCCCGCTCCCAGCCGCGCGCCGTCGATCTGCTCCGGCGTCGCGCCGCCCGACAACTCGGAGGTCGTCCCCGTGAACCCTCCCATCGCCGAGAACGCGCTCGTGGCTCTCTCATACGTCGCAATCTCCCGCGCCGTCACTCCAGGATTCGGTCCGTTTCCCACGTGATCGCCCACGATCACCAGCCGGTCCGGATCGGCGAACGGCAGCGGCCGCAGCAGGATGCCCTCCACCAGCGAGAAGATCGCAATCGTCGCGCCCATCCCCAGCGCCAGCGTCAAAATAGCCGTCAGCGTGAACCCTGGCGCCTTCCGCATCTGCCGCACCGCCAGCCGGAAATCCTGCATCATCGCAACCCTCCATCACTCCGCATGGACGTATGCGCCATTACAACCCGGCCTCGCCGCGGCCCGCAACCCTGCCCGTCACAAAATCACTTCGCTAGAATAGGGATGGATGGCCAGCTCACCCACATTCGATTCGCCCGCGCCGGACACGTTAGTCCAGATCGACCTCGCGCCGCGCCGCCCGCTCCCCAAACCGGAGTGGCTCCGCGCCCGCGCGCCTATGGGCGACAACTACCACGACCTCAAAAGGCTGGCCCGCTCCCTCAACCTCCACACCGTTTGCGAATCCGCGCAGTGCCCCAACATCGGCGAGTGCTGGCACCACCGCACCGCCACCTTCATGATGCTCGGCAACCTCTGCACCCGCCGCTGCGGATTCTGCGCCGTCCCCAAAGGCCGTCCCGAGCCCATCGACTTCGACGAGCCCCGCCGCGTCGCCGCAGCCGTCGCCGCCCTTGGCCTCAAATTCGCCGTCATCACCAGCGTCAATCGCGACGACGACATTCTCGGCGGCGCCCGCTCCTTCGTCATGGTCATTGACGAGATTCGCCGCCAGGCGCCCGGCTGCCAGGTTGAAGTCCTTATTCCAGACTTCCAGGGCAATGAAGAAGCCATCCGCCTCGTCGTCGAAGCCCGCCCTGCAATCCTCAATCACAACACCGAGTCCGTCCCGCGCCTCTATCGCGCCGTTCGCTCAGGAGCCCGTTACGAGCGCACCCTCCGCCTTCTCCAGCTCGCCAAAGAAATCAATCCCGCCATTGTTACGAAATCCGGCGTCATGGTCGGCCTGGGCGAAGAAATGGACGAACTGCTCGCCGTCTATCGTGACCTCGCCTCAGTGGGCGTCAATGTTCTCACCATCGGCCAGTACCTGCGCCCGTCGAGGGATCATCTCCCCATCGCCCGCTACTACACCCCCGACGAATTCGCCTTCATGAAGCTCGAAGCATTAGCCATGGGCTTCCGCCACGTAGAATCCGGCCCGCTGGTCCGCTCCTCCTACCACGCTCACGAACAAGCCGATTCACAGAGCACTGCCCAGGCCGGCTCCCAGGCCAGTTCGGCCGGTGCGGGTATGCTGATGTAACCCGCCATCCCGCGTACAATCCTGTGTTGAACCTGTTTTTCGAAGGACCATCACCATGGCGCCATCCGTAATCGCGGGCATTCCCGCACTCAAAGAAACCTACGCGCAGCTCCGCACACGTATGGACAAAGCTGTCCTCGATTTTCAGACCAACCTTGGCTCCGTTCGCACCGGCCGCGCCTCCATCCACATGCTCGATCAGGTCAAGGTCGATTACTACGGCACGCCCACTCCGCTCAACCAGGTCGGCCAGATCACGACCCCCGACGCCAATCTGATCGTTATCCAGCCCTGGGATGTCAGCCTCATCGTCGAAATCGAAAAATCCCTCCGCACCTCCGACCTCGGCTTTAATCCCAACAACGACGGCAAAATCGTCCGTGTTCCCGTCCCGCCCATGACCGAGGAGCGCCGCCGCGAAGTCGTCAAGCACCTCCATCGCGTCCTCGAAGATCACCGCACCGCCGTCCGCAACATTCGCCGCGACGGCAACGACCTCATCAAGAAGGCCTCCAAAGTCAAAAAAATCTCCGAAGACGAAGAGAAGCGCTCCCTCGACGAGATTCAGAAACTGACCGACGAGGAAATCAAAAGGATGGAAGAGATGGCAAAGAAGAAAGAAGCCGAAGTTATGCAGGTCTGAACCTGCCCTGCGTCTCGCGCGTCAATCTTTGCCGCGCAGCAAAAAGGCCGTCCTCCGCGGGACGGCCTTTTCATTCCTGATACCCGGCTTACAGCCCGGCTGAGCTCGTGCCATTGCTCTCCCGCGGAGTGATTCCCACCTGCAGGAAGGTCCCCGCCCGCAGCTTCACGTCTCCATCTTTGTCGCTGAATGTCGCGGAATTATGCCCGCTCACCCGGCTCGTCATGGAAACCTTGCTCAGCAAACCTGGTTCCTGGTCGAACTTGTCCCGTCCCTGCACATGGTGCGGCGCCGATCCCATCGCAACGTTCCCGTACGTGGCTCCCTCATTTGCATCGCTGGGATACGCCCCGACCACTGTCACCTTCACCGGTACCGTCTTC
>JBAVUB010000552.1:0-5101 GCA_049696575.1 Acidobacteriaceae bacterium
GCTTAAGCCCATACCCTCTGCTGCCCCTACAACCAAACGCTGAACTTCAACTCCTTAGTACTGTGCAATTCCAAAACGGAACCAACCCCTGCCCCGGCAAACCCCCGCTGTAGGCGGCCAGGTTCACCCCACAGCAAGAAGCTTATACCCACACTCCCCGGTGCCCCTACAACTAAACTTCAGACTTCAACTCCTTAGTACTGTGCGATCCCAAAACGGAACCCCACCCCTGCCCCTGCAAACCCCCCGCGGTAGGTGGCCAGGTTCACCCCACAGCAAGAAGCTTAAGCTCATACCCTCTGCTGCCGCTACAACCAAACGCTGAACTTCAACTCCTTAGTACTGTGCGATCCCAAAACGGAACCCAACCCGCACTCTTGTACCGCCCCAATGCGCCGTGTTTCGGTGACCGGGCTTTCGCTAACCCGCTCAGGAATGCCCCCGATCAAGCCGGGTTTGGAGGGAACAAAGTGCGCGTCCGACCCACTAAATCCCCACCTTCCTCATCAGCTCCTTATACCGTGGATCGTCGCGCTGACCATCGAACATGGGATCAAGCGGCAGCCACAGCAGCCACTCCGCCTCATCGTCGTAGGCCTTCTCCAGCCAATCGTAAGTAGCGTCCATATTGCCCAGGCCCATGTACACCATCGAGACGTAGGCCGGCGAAACATACGTCCTGCTGCCCATCGCCTCCAGTTCATCCAGCGCCTTCTTCGCCTCGGCCCGCCGGCCCTGCGCGGCCAGACATGTTCCGATGGCGGCCTGCGAATACGTGCTGTCCGGATTCATCGCCAGCGCCTTCCGGAATTCGCCAATGGCAGCTTCGTATTTTCCTTTCCCGAATGCGCACATTCCTGCCACCATGTGCGTCAGCCAAAAGCCGGGGAACATCTGCTCCGACTTTGCCGCCCACGTCGCACAGCTCTCGTAATCGCGTTTCAGGTAGTAGTCCCAGGCTACAAACGAATTGATCTCCGGCGACAGCGGATCGATCGTCAGCGCCTTCCTCATCTGCACAATTGCCTCGTCCGCCTGTCCCACCGACGCCAGATACTCCCCGTACGCGAAATACGTCGACACATTTCCAGGATTCAGCGCCAGCGCCGTGTGGAATTCCTTGTCCGCCTCCTTCAGCCGCCACTCGTGCAGCAGCGCATGCGCCAGCGCTCCGTGCGCCTCCGCCAGTTGATCGTCGAACACCAGCGCCTTTCGCGCCGCTGCATCCGCTTTCGGCAGCGCCTCGCGCGGCGCCAGCAGCCAGTCCGATTCCGTCGTGTACGCATCCGCCAGCCCCGCATACGCCAGCGCATATCCCGGATCGTCCGCGATCGCCCGGTTGAAGTACTCGATCGCCTTGTACATCCCGTCCGGGGTGAACGTGAACTCCTCGTACCGCCCCATCAGATAATTGCGATACGCGTCGATGTTTTCCGTGTAGTGCCGCTGCATCTCCAGCTTTTCCCGCCCCGCCAGATTCACCGCCAGCGCCTGTGCCACCTTCTCTGAAATCGAATCCTCCACCGCAAAAATATTCGTGTAGTTTTCGTCGAACGTCTCCGCCCACAGCGCTCGCCCGTCGCTCACCCGCACCAGCTGCACCGTCACCCGCACCCGGTCCCCCATCTTCTGCAGCCTTCCCGTCAGCACCGTGTCCACGCCCATCTCCCGCGCCGCCTTCAGCGGATCCACACCTGGGTCGCCATACCGGATCGCCACATCCGTCGGCCGCACCGGCAATTGCCGCAGGTTGCTCAGCTTCGTGATCACCGCATCCGCCATGCCCAGCCCGAGATGCTCTTCATCTCCCCCCGGCGCCAGCGGCTGAAACGGCAGCACTGCCACCGAATGCCCCGTTCCTTCCGCCGCCCGCTCCGCTCGCCGATGTTCGAGCCAGTACCCCCCCACCGCGCCCACCACCAGCACCGCGGCCAAAGTCCCCCACGCCGCCCAGTTCATTACCCGACCCGATGCAGGCAACGTCTTCACAGTTCCCGGCTCATCGACCTCCCGCTCTTCCATCACCACCAACTGTGCCCGCGTGTGCCGCTCGACCACCACTTCGTCGTCGCCGCCGCTCTCCCGCGCCTCGCATACAAACTGGTAGCCCTTGCCTGGAATCGTCGCAATGTACCGGTTCTCCCCCGGCGCCTCGCCTAGCGCTTTCCGCAACGCCGAAATGTTCTGCGCCAGGTTCACCTCTTCTACAAACGTGTCCGGCCACAGGATGTGCATCAGCTCGTCCTTCGTCACCACCCGCGTGCGATTCCGCACCAGCACCAGCAGCGTCTCGAAGGCCTTCGAGGTCACCCGCACCGGCTCCACCCCCCGCGTGATCAGGCGGCGCGAGGCGTCCAGACGGAAGTCTCCGAACTCGTATAACTCTTTTGTTTCTCTGGACATAGGAGCGGAGAAAAGGACTTGGGAAGAATTGCAGGAAATCCTAACAAATCCTAACCCCGCCTACAAGACATTTCCCAGCCTTCCCGGCGACTATCCGCAACGTTGGGCAAGGATCGCCGCAGCCGATCCTCTCCAGCGAATCGAAAAGCACCCGAAGGGAGGCCAGTGTGAGGGCAGCACGCAGAACCGAGATCACCCTCGAGACCACGGAGACCTTCACCCTCCCTCGCGACGCCGCTTCCCTAAGCGCACCCTGCCCGGAGTGCGGATCGCTCTCCGGCCTCGTCACTCCCGGTCGAGCGGTCGCGTTTCTCGGCGCCGATCTGCGCGCTGTCTGCCGCGCGATCGACGCGGGACAAGTGCACACGCTCACCACTGCCGCTGGATCGCTGTTCCTCTGCCTCGATTCCCTGGAGAAGTCGGCTCCGCAACCCCTGCCCCACAGTTTCAAATCCTCAAATTTCAAATCCTCAATTCGACCCAAGCCAAGGAGACTCAAATGATCACCGCCAATACCCAACGTTTTCCCAACCTCCAACTCTCAACCTCGTGGAAGCAGATCGTCATGGCTGCGTTCCTGTCGTTCGGGCTCGCTATCCCCTCTGCCTCCGCAAAATGCTTTAAGGATTTCCGGCAGGCTCTTCCTTCTCCCGTCGTGACCACGGCGCTCGCCAACCCCGCCAACCAGGCCAACTTTGCCACCGTCACCCCCGCTTCCCCCATCGGCTCGGCTTCCATCGTCGGCCTGTGGAACGTCACATTCTCCTCCGCTGGCCAAACCGTCGACGTTGCCTTCGACGCATGGCATTCCGACGGCACCGAAATTCTCAATGACTACACCAACCCCATCGAGGGCAACGTCTGCCTCGGCGTCTACGAGCAGACCGGTCCGCGCACTTACAAGCTCAAGCACCCCTCGTGGGCCTTCGACACCACCGGCACGCTGCTCGGAACCGTGATCATCAAGGAAAATGTCCAGGTCAGCCCTGACGGCAACAGCTACCACGGCAACTACACCTACGACATTTACGACACCACCGGAACCTTCGTCGAAGAACTTTCCGGCCAGATCAGCGCCACCCGCATCAGGCCTGACTGATCTCGCTCACCCCGGCGCGGGAGAGCGTCCCTCTCTCCCGCAATCCCTTTTTCAACCACTCCAAAAAAAAGGAGAACCATGAAACGCATCATGATCAGCTGCTGGGTGACAGCGCTCGTCCTCATGGCCGCCGCCTGTAACCGTTCCGCCGACCTGCAAAGCGACGGCGCGCAGGCCATCCTGAACACCGAGACGCAGTGGAACAAGGACTATCTCTCGCGCGATCCCGAAAAGCTCGTGAAATACTACGCCGACGACGCCGTGCTCATGGCTCCGGGCATATCGCCGTCGATCGGCAAAGACAGCATCCGCGACACGATGAAGGGGATGGTGTCCGATCCTGCCCTCACCCTCAAGTTCCATGCGGCGAAGATCGAAGTCGCGAAGTCCGGCGACCTCGCCTATTCGCAGGGTTCGTACACCCTGACCATGACCGACCCCCACACCAACCGGATCGTCACCGACCGCGGCAGTTACGTCACCACGTATCACAAAGAATCCGACGGCCAGTGGAAGGCCGTCGCCGACATTGCCACTTCCGAAGTCCCGCCGGGTCCACAAGCGTCGTCGATGTAACTCAGCTTCCCAACCTCAACCGATCAGGAGAAAGATATGACCGACTTAGTCAGCAAAATCAAGGAAATCTATGCTGCGTTTGGCCGCGGCGAGATTGAGTGGGTTCTCAGCAACACCACTGACGACGTGAGCTGGGAGTTCGAGGCTCCATCAGCGCTCTCGTGGAGCGGCATCCGCAAAGGCCGCGAAGAAGCCGCCGGCTTTTTCGCCGGCATCGCCGCAGAGCACGAGAATCCCGTCCTCAACATGACGGAGTTCTTCTCCACCCAGGACGCGGTGGCCGCCTTCGGCCGCTACGATGCCACCGTGCGCGCTACCGGCATCCGCGTCAGCACTCCAGTAGCCCATTACTTCAAATTCCGCGACGGAAGAATCTCCCGCTACATCAACGTCATCAATTCCGGAGCTTTCCTCGAGGCTGCCCGGAAGTAGGAACAGACCATCGCCAACCGGAAGCGGTAAAGTGCAGCGAACCCCTGCGTGAACGCCACTTCCCCTTCCGGTCGCGCCGGCTCAGCTCGCGAAACAAAACAACCATCGCTCCCCCGCCAGGTTCACCCCACAGCAAGAAGCTGGACCCTCAGCTTGAATGGCCTTGCAAACCCAGCCTCCGCCGCCAGGTTCGCCCCACAGCAAGAACTTTCAGCCTCCGCCATCCGCTTTGCAACGACTCAATGATTCGCGCCGGCACTTGGGTACTGTGGCCAGTTCCATTTTGGAAAACCGCAGCCCCGACCCCACTCCGCCACGGCCCCCGGCCAGGTTCACCCCACAGCAAGAAGCTTGGACTCACACCCCCTGCTGCTCATACAACGAAACTCCCCACCTCTGCTCCTTAATACCGTGCCGATCCCAAAACGGGACAAAACCCCAATTGCCCCCCCCGCCAGGTTCACCCCACAGCAAGAAGTCTAAGCTCACACCCCCCACTGCTCTATAACTAAATGCCGGATCTCAGCTCCTTTGTACTGTACCGATCCCAAAACGGAACCCCACCCCTGCACGCTTTGCTTCCGCCTCAGC
>JBAVUB010000553.1:0-2654 GCA_049696575.1 Acidobacteriaceae bacterium
GGGCAGCTCGGCCGCATGGTCGCCATGGCCGCGCGCTCGCTCGGCTATCGCATCCACGTCATGGATCCCGATTCCTCCTGCCCCGCGCGCTTCGTCGTCGACGCGTGTTTCGAAGGCGCGTGGGACGACGAGCGGGCTGCGGCCGATCTGGCGCGCGGCTGCGATGTGGTCACCCTTGAAATCGAACAGGTCTCCATCGCCTGCCTCGAGGCGGCCGCCAAATTTGCGCCGGTCCGGCCTTCCGCCGAACTGCTGCACGTCATTCAGAATCGTATCCGTCAAAAAGAATGGCTGCGCGAGCGCGGATTCCCCCTCGGCCCCTGGCACCCCGCGCGATCCGGAGAGGATCTTTTCGACGCCGTCGTCACCCTCGGCGGCCGCTGCTTCGTCAAAAGTGCGCACGGCGGATACGACGGCCGCAGCCAGGTCAAGATTGGCTTCGGCGACGAAACCACCGCCTCCGATGCCTGGCTCTTTCTCGGCCGCCAACCCTGCGTCGTCGAGCAGGCTCTCGAGCTCGATCGCGAAATTTCTGTGATGGTCGCGCGTTCGCCGCGCGGCGAGACGAAGAGTTTTCCCTCAGCGACCAATCACCATGAGCATCAGATTCTTGCCTGGAGCGTGATTCCGTCCCTCATTTCGCCGGAGATCGAAGCGCGCGCGCAACAACTGGCCTGCGCCATCGCCGACTCCTTCACGCTCGAGGGTCTGCTCGCCGTCGAAATGTTTCTCACCACCGATGGCGAATTGCTCGTCAACGAGCTCGCCACGCGCCCGCACAACAGCTACCACGCCAGCGAGCGCGCCTGCGTCACCAGCCAGTTCGAGCAGGCCGTGCGCGCCGTCTGCGATCTGCCCCTCGGCGACGTTTCCGTCGTGATGCCGGCCGCCATCGCCAACCTGCTCGGCGATCTCTGGCTCGACCACCCGCCGCACTTCGATCGCGCGCTAGCCGTTCCCGGCGTCCGCGTTCATTTGTACGAGAAACACCAGCCGCGCAAAGGCCGCAAGATGGGCCACCTTTCCGCCGTCGGTGCCACGCCGGAAGAGGCCGTGGAGCGTGTGCTGGAAGCGCAGGCGCTGCTGTGAACGGCGAGGCTGGACCGGGTACAACGCATTCCGGAGCGTGTGCTAACCTTGGCTCTATCCGGAGAAGGTATGCGTTTCAACATTGAGTTCGATCAAGAAGAAGACGGCCGCTGGATCGCTGAAATCCCTGAACTGCCGGGTGTGATGGTCTACGGGTCGACGCGGGAAGAGGCTCAGAGCAAAGTGGAAGCGCTTGCGCTTCGAGTGATCGCTGATCGAATCGAGAGCCAGGGGACCAGGGCCGGTCGCGTCGAGTTCGTTGCTTGAGCCACTGGCCCAGCACGCAGGCCAAGCGAGTGCTGCGCGCTCTTGAGAGGATCGGCTGGAAGGAAGATCCGGGCCATTCCAAAGGCGGCTCGCATCGCCGGCTCGTTCATACGGATTTTCCCGAGGGCTTTATCTGGGCGTTCCATGTCTCGGAAGAGATTGGCCCCAGGATGCTCGCGAGAATCGCGAAGAAAACCGGCCTCAAGCCGTCCGATCTTTAACGATGACTGGCGAGGCTCCTTGCGAAGGCAACCCAGGCGTTGTCCGACAAGCCAAACGCTACCGGGTGCCGGGTAAAGGCGAAGATCGTCGAGCCACCGGCCGTAGCCGTAGCGGCGAAGCGCCATTTGCTCGATCGCGGAAGACATCCGTTCAGACGTCCTAGCCGATTTCCTCGTTCCATCCTTCGAGGTACTTCTTCACCTCGGCCATGAACTTGCCCGCATCGGCGCCGTCAATGATCCGGTGATCGAACCCGAGCGTCAGATGGATGAAATTCCGGATCGCAATCGAGTCGGTGCCGTCCTCGCTGGTCACCACCGCCGACTCCTTCAACAATCCCCCGACGGCCAGGATCGCGCTCTCCGGCTGATTGATGATCGGCATCCCGAACTGCTCGCCGAAAATGCCCGGATTCGTGATCGTGAACGTCCCGGAAGCCACCTCGTCCGGCTTTAGCTTCTTGCTGCGCGCCCGTTCCGCCAGATCGGCAATCGCCCGTGCGATCCCGAGGAAGTTTTTCTCCTCGGCCTCTTTAATCACCGGCACGATCAGGCCCCATTCGAGCGCCACCGCGATGCCGATGTTGATGTGCTGGTGGTAGCGGATCGAGTCGCCTTCGAGCGAAGCGTTCACGATGGGCATCCGCCGCAGCGTGGCGATCACCGCCCGCGTGATGAATGGCATGTAGGTCAGCTTCACGCCGTTGCGCTGCTCGTATCTGCTCTTCTCTTTTTCACGGAGCCTGACGATGCGCGTGAAGTCGATTTTGAAAACGGTGTGGACGTGCGGGCTCGTCCGCTTCGATTCCGCCATGCGCTGCGCAATGATCGAGCGCATCCGGCTCATCGGAACCAACTCGCCCGGAATCGGCGCAACGGCAGGAGCAGGCGCCGCCGGTTTTACCGTCGAAGGTGCTCCGGTAGCCGCGCCCGGCCCGCCCTTCTCGATGAAAGCAAGAATGTCTTCTTTCGTGACGCGTCCGCCGGCCCCGCTGCCCCGCAGCGCGCTCAGGTTAACGTTGTTTTCCCGCGCAATCTTGCGCACCAACGGCGAAGAGCGCACATGCTCGCCTTCGC
>JBAVUB010000554.1:0-13963 GCA_049696575.1 Acidobacteriaceae bacterium
ACCAGCAGCACCGTGCCTTCGTAGCGCTGCAGCGCGATATTGAGTGCGTTAATAGCTTCAAGGTCAAGGTGGTTGGTCGGCTCGTCGAGGATCAGCAGGTTCGGCTTCTGCAGCATCAGCTTGCAGAACAGCAGCCGCGCCGCTTCGCCGCCGGAAAGCGCCTCAGTAGCCTTCAGCCCTTCTTCGCCGCGGAAAAGCATCTGGCCAAGAATGCCGCGAATGTCTTCTGTGGTCGCTTTCGCGTCGAACTGCCGCAGCCAGTCAAGAATGGTGACGCCAGTTTCGATCACGCCGGTGTTGTCCTGCGGAAAGTAGCCAATCTGCACTTCGTGGCCCCATTTTGCGTTACCGGCGTCGAGCACAAATCCTTTTTCCGCGTAGTCAGGCTGGTTGGCCAGCAGCGACTTCAGCATGGTCGTTTTGCCCTGCGCGTTGCGGCCCATCAGGCCGATCTTTTCGCCGCGCATGATGCCGGCGCTGAAGCCATCGATGACCGTAAGGTCGCCGTAAGTCTTGCGCAGCCCTTCGATTTCGAGAACGTATTTGCCTGAAGGACGGTTCTGGTCGAAGCGGATGTAAGGGCGTGCAATATTCGAGCGCGCCAGCTCCGTGGTTTGTAGCCGTTCCACTTCCTTCTTGCGGCTGGTCACCTGCGACGAGCGCGTTCCAGCGGAGAAACGCGCGATGAATTCGTTCAGTTGCGCGATTTTCTTTTCGCGCTGTGCATTTTCCGATTCAAGCCGCGAACGAATCTGCGTCTTGGCCAACACCATGTCGTCGTAGCCGCCTGTGTACGTGATGATCGTCTGGTAGTCGATGTCAGCAATGTGCGTGCACACGCTGTTCAGA
The DNA here is from genome assembly GCA_049696575.1 of Acidobacteriaceae bacterium. Taxonomy (GTDB): domain Bacteria; phylum Acidobacteriota; class Terriglobia; order Terriglobales; family Acidobacteriaceae; genus Palsa-343. Next base: position 850 of record JBAVUB010000554.1, read on the forward strand.
AAATGGCGGTCGTGCGAAATGGTGATCAGCGTGCCTTCGAAGCGCGTCAGAAAATCCTGCAGCCAGTGGATCGAGTCGAGATCGAGGTAGTTGGTCGGCTCGTCCAGCAGCAGCGCCTGCGGTTTGCCGAACAGCGCCTGCGCCAGCAGCACGCGCACTTTCTGGCCGCCTTGCAGCTCCGACATTTTCCGCTCGTGCAGCTCGTCGGGAATGTCGAGGCCCTGCAGAAGAACGGCGGCGTCGGCTTCAGCCGTGTAGCCGTCTTCTTCGCCGACGATGCTTTCCAGTTCAGCCAGCCGCATGCCGTCGTCATCGGTCAAATCGGGCTTGGAGAAGATGTGCTCGCGCTCGTCGAGCGCGGACCACAGGCCTCTGTTGCCCATGATGACCGTGTCGATGACGCGATACGCGTCAAAGGCGAACTGATCCTGACGCAGGACCGAAAGCTTGCGCGGCCGCACCACGTTGCCCTTCTGCGGATCCAGATCGCCGGAAAGGATCTTCATGAACGTGGATTTGCCCGAGCCGTTCGGTCCGGTTAAACCGTAACGACGGCCAGACGTGAAGGTGGTCGAGACTTCTTCGAACAGTACTTTAGCGCCGTAGCGCATGGTGACATTGCTAACGGAGATCATGCAGCTCTCAATGAATTGGGGTACTTCTATCTTATTCGATGCGAGACTCGGACGTTGCGCGCAGGTCTTTCAGAGAGACGGGAGCGAAGCCTTGCCCAGCGCGTTAATGTCGCGAACCTCCAGAATCTGTTTCGGATAGCCCTGCGTCACGCACCGGATCATCGCTCGTCCCACATCTTCGAGCGTGCTCACCTGGTTTGGCGCCACAGCGCGCACCATCGGAAACAGCCAGCCCAGTGCCTTGTAGAGCCCAGGAAGGTTTTTCTGTCCGGGCATGGCTCGCATCATCCCAGGCCTGAAGCTGTTGACCGCGCGAAATCCGCAGCGCATGAGGGCATTTTCGGTACGCCCCTTCACGCGCGCCCACATCACGCGGCCTTTCTCCGAGCTGTCGGTCATCGCGCCGGAAACATAGACGAACACCATCGCCGGATTCAGATTCGCCAGCTTCTGGGCAAAATGCAGCGTCAGATCATAGGTGAGCCGTGTGTACTCCGCTTCATCCTTGCCTACGGAACTCACGCCCGCGCAGAAGAAACACCCGTCGTAGCCCTTGAGTTGATCCGCCACTACGTCCAGATTCATAAAATCCGGAACGATGCATTCCTTCACCTTTGGGAAAGAAGCGCCATACGGCCTGCGGCTAACCAGCAGCACCTCGTCGACCGCTGGATTCTCCAGGCACTCCAGCATGACGCCTTCGCCGACCATGCCGGTAGCACCCGTGATGATGGCTTTCAATGTTGGGCCTGCACTTTCCGGCTGTCCTTCAGCAAACCCAGCTTCACCAGGCTCTCTGCCGTCGCGGCAATCGCATCTTCCCGCGAACGCGGTTCCCAGCCCAGCAGCTTCCGGGCATGTTCGCTGGTCGCGTTCTTCCGCTTGCCCAGCTCAGGGATAACTTGCTTCACCGCGGGATCGCGCAGCGCGGCCAGACGCACCACAATGTTCGGGATCTGCCAGGTGCGCACCCGCTTCGCCCAAACGCCCATGCGGCTCTTCAGCACCTTCGCCATTTCCGCCACCGACATGAAATCGCCGGAGACCGCGAGAAAGCGCTCGCCCACGGCAGACGGATGCGTCATCGCGCGCAGGTGCAGGTCGGCGACGTCGCGCACATCGACCACGCCGAAATAAACTTTGGGACAGCCGGGCAGCGCGCCATCCATCATCTTCTGCACAACGAGAATCGACGTCGAGTAATCAGATCCCAGCACCGGCCCGAAAACTCCCACAGGATTGACCACAGCGAGCTCCAGTCCGCCGCGTTCACGTCCCATAAAATTCCACGCCTCATGCTCGGCGAGGGTTTTCGACTTCGCGTAGGGCTGTACATCTTTGGCTCTGGGGTTGGTCCAGTTCATCTCGGTGAACGGCGTCGTCTGCGGTTTCTGCCCGTAGCCGATCGCGGCAAACGACGAAGTCATCACCACGCGCCTCACACCCGCATCGCGCGCGGCCCGCAGTACCCGCAGCGTTCCCTCGCGCGCCGGAACAATCAGCTCGTTCTCGTCTTTGGGCACGGCCTGCGGAAACGGCGATGCCACATGCAGCACGTACTCGCAGCCCTTCGCCGCTTCCGCCCAACCCGCATCCTTCACCAGATCGGCTTCGACAAACGTCAGATGATTGCCAGGTTCCAAGCCGCCCACTTTCAGCATCGCGCGCACATTAGCCTCGCGACTCAGTGAACGCACCGTGGTCCGCACCTGATGCCCAGCCGCCAACAACTGCAGGATGCAATGACTCCCGATAAACCCAGACCCTCCTGTCACCAGAACCGTACTCATCGTTCCCTTTTCCCCATCGCGGTTGCCCTTCCAGGATTATCCATGACTCGCATGAAATCCAGAGTGTGCTATTGATCCGGCGCGCGCCGCCGATCATCACCATACGCCGCATCAGCCGGCTTTTCGTTGTATTTTTGAAGCCTTCATTCCGCCAGGATATCGCTCCTCGGAGGGCGATCCCATCGTCGCGCCGCGCCACGAGCAAACCAGGCAGGCCGGTCATCCATCTGCGCCCATTACTCCTGGACCGCGGCACGCCAGGCAACTGGACCGGCCATTTCGCGTGTCTATAAACGTCAGGCCGTCTTCCGTGGTGAGGGCCACACCCTTTGAGTACACGCACCCTCTGCGCCCTGATTGTGTCTTTTCTTCTCCCCGCGTTGATCTCCTGCGGAGCAACTTCCACGCAAACGCAGAGCCCCAGCACTACAGCGCCGGTTTCCCAGCCCGCCGTCCCGCAAAGTCGCCACGTCATCCTCGTGATGGAAGAGAACCAGAGTTACTCCACCGTCGCCGGCAACTCCGGTGTCTGGCCCAATCTCAACCACCTCATCGCCACCGGCGCGCTGCCCACCAATTACTACGCCAACTCCCATCCCTCCATCGGCAACTACTTCATGCTGACCACCGGCCAACTGCTCACAACTGACGACAATTCCACTGCCGTCTTCAACGTCGACAATATCGCGCGCCGCATGCTCTCCAGCAGCGTCTCCTTCCGCATCTACGCCGAAGGAATTACCCGGGGATACGTGGGCGGAAACACAGGCCTCTATCTCATCCGCCACGATCCCTTCGCCATGCTCTCCGACGTTGCCGGCAACCAGCAGGTGGCGAACGAAACCATCTGGCCGTTCTCCCAATTCGCTACCGACCTCGCCGACAACGCACTCCCGGATTTCAGCTACATCGTTCCCAACGTCAACGACGACGCGCATAACGGAACTCCACAGCAGGCCGACACCTGGCTCCAAACCAATATCGTCGCCCCCATCTCCGCCCATTCCGCCTTCCAGAGCGGCGGCGACGGCATCCTCATCGTCGACTACGACGAAGCAGAAGACAGCGATACCACCAACGGAGGCGGTCATGTCTCGCCGGTTCTCTGGGGACCCATCGTCAAGGCCGGCTACACCCAAACCTCAACGACTCTTTACCAGCATCAAAGTATGTTGCGCACGATAATGGAAGCCCTCGGTTTGCAGAATCCACCTGGCGCCGCCGCCGCAGCCCCTTCCATGACCGAGTTTTTCGTGCAGCAGTAGCTTGTGTTCCGGGTCGTCTCCTCAAAATCCTGCCTTCGATCAGGGCCAGGCGTCTACCCCATTAGTTTGCCGCCCTGCCATTTACACATCGGTCAACGTATCTCTGCATCCCGGCATCCGAGTCACTAGTCAGGCAAGCGGCTCCGCAAATGGCAGGAGCCTTGAACGTCAAATCCTTCCTCAGGAGTGCAACATGAAGCGCATCGCGTTCATCGCTGGGGTGTGTCTTTTTGCGGTTTCGCCCGCATGGCTGGCGGCCCAGGAAAGCAGCGGAGCCACGCATGGAGAAGTCGGGATCTATGCCGACTACTTTCACTTCAGCCCCGGTGGTTACAACTCCAATTTTGTCGGCACGGGCGGCCGTGCCGCCTTCCGCTTTCACTCGATGGCCATGGAAGCGGAAATGAATTATGACTTCGCGCGCAACTTCACCAGCACTTACACCACAGGTTCCGGCACCACCGCAACCACCACGTTCGTCACCACCAGCGTGCGCCCCATCACCGGACTCTTCGGCCCCACCTTCTACGCCGGCACCGGACGCATGCGCGCTTTCGCAACCGGCAAAGTCGGTTTTATCGATTTCAGCACCAATAACAGCGGAGTCGTCTCCGGATCCACCTTCACCAATTCTGTGGCCGGTGTTGGCGGCGCGGGCACCCACCTCGCGCTCTATCCCGGTGGCGGACTCGAAGCCTACATGGGACCCTTCGGCTTGCGCCTCGAGGCTGGTGACGAGGTCTATCTCAACAACGGGACCTACAACAATCTCCGCGTCACTCTCGGTCCTGAGCTGCGCTTCTAGCCGCCATACTTCTCCAACTGCCGAGCTGCAATACTTGTCGACGACGCTCCCCCTGCGGAGCGTCTTCTTTTTTCTCGCATCGCTGTTGTACAGTGGCAGACACCATCCTTTCTGGAGTCTCCCTGATGCTGAATAGCCGTGCCATGCTCTCTTCCGCTCTTGCCCTCGCCTGCCTTGCCTCCACCGCCGCCGCTCTTCACGCTCAATCGCAATCTTCCGATCCTGAAGACAAATACATCTGGCTGGAGGACGTGAACAGCCCGCGCGCTATGGAGTGGGTGAACGCCGAAAATGCGCGCTCCGCGAAGGTTCTCGAGGCGGATCCGCGCTTCGCCAAGTGGCAGAACGAGGCGCTCAAGGTCTCCGCAGACCCGAATCGCCTGCCCATGCCCGACCTGCGCGGCAACGACGTGTACAACTTCTGGAACGATGAGAAGAACGTGCGCGGCCTGCTGCGCAAAACCACGATCGCCGACTACGCCAATCCGAATCCCCACTGGCAAACCGTCCTCGACATCGACGCACTCGGCAAAGCGGAAACCCAGAGCTGGGTTTTTCACGGCGTGTCCTGCCTCTATCCCGGCGACGAATATTGCATGTTCGATCTTTCGGTCGGCGGCGAAGACGCGGCCACCTCGCGTGAGTTCGACCTGAAATCCGGCAAATTCGTCGATGGTGGCTTCGTGTCGCCGCACAGCAAGCAGAACATCGACTGGGAAGACAAGGACACGCTGCTGATTGAGCGGGACTGGGGCGCCGGCACCATGACCAAATCCGGCTATCCGTTCATCGTCAGGGAATGGAAGCGTGGCACTCCGCTCGACAGCGCGAAAGAAGTCTTCCGCGGCGAGCCTGACGACATCCGCGCTTACGGCGGCACGGATCACGACGCCCAGGGCGACCAGGTTACGCTTTTCGCTCGCGCCGTTTCGTTTTTCGAAACTCGCTGGTGGATCAAAACCCCGAATGGCCTCGAAGAGCTCGGCATTCCCCCCAAAGCCAATCCTGCCGGCCTGCTCGACGGCCGGATGCTGATCGACATCCGCCAGGACTGGACGCCGACTCCCGGCGGACCGGCGTTTACCCAGGGTTCCCTGCTCGCCGTGCGGCTGGCCGACGTCATGCGCGATCCCGCGCACCTGCATCCCACCGTGATTTTCGCGCCCACCGCCGACGAATTCCTCGACGGCTACGCCACCACGCGCTCGCGGCTGATCGTGGTGACGCTCAAGCACGTCCTCGGCCAGGCCTATGTCTACACGCCGGTGGGCAAGACGGGCTGGACTCACAAAGCCCTCGACGTCCCTGAGAACAGCGCCATCAATATCGTGACCGCGAGCGACACCAGCGAAGCTTTCTTCCTCAGGTCGGAGAGTTTCCTCACCCCGCCCTCGCTTCTCTCCGGCGACGCGGCCACCGGGCAACTAACGCTCTCCCGCTCCGAGCCCCCGCTCTTCGATGGCTCGAAGGACATCGTCGAGCAGCTCTACGCGACCTCGAAGGACGGCGCCAAAGTCCCCTACTTCGTCGTCCATCGCAAAGATATGCAGCTCAACGCAGAGAATCCGACGCTGCTGAACGCTTACGGCGGCTTTGAAGTTTCAGAGACGCCGACCTACCAGGCCGTGCGCGGCAAGCTCTGGCTCGAAAAAGGTGGCGTGTTTGTTCTCGCCAACATTCGCGGCGGTGGCGAATTCGGCCCCGCATGGCACGAAGCCGGGCTGAAAACCCATCGCCAGCGCATCTACGATGACTTCGCAGCCGTGGCTGAAGATCTCGTTGCCCGCAAAATCACCTCGCCGCGTCACCTCGGCATCGTGGGCGGCTCCAACGGCGGCCTGCTGATGGGCGTAGAGATGACGCAGCATCCCGACCTCTGGAACGCGATCGTCATTCAGGTTCCCCTGCTCGACATGCTTCGCTTCGAGGAGATCGCCGCGGGCGCCAGCTGGGTCGGCGAGTACGGCTCGGTCAGCGTCCCGGAAGAGCGCGCCTTTCTCGCCTCGATCTCGCCGTATAACCAGCTCAAGCCCGACGTGAAATATCCCGAGCCGCTCATCTTCACTACCACGCGCGATGATCGCGTCGGCCCGCAGCACGCGCGTAAGTTCGCCGCGAAGATGGAGGAGTACCACGAGCCCTTCCTCTATGACGAAATCACGGAGGGCGGCCACGGCGCGGGCGCAGATCTGAAGCAGCAAGCCCGTACCCAGTCGGAAATGTATGTCTACCTGGCCGAGAAGCTGATGGATTCCGACGCGTCACCGCAGTAACTCAACGACGCACCTGCAACCGAGATCAAATTCGATCGACGCTACCGCCGACCGGCTACCGGGAGAACACCGGCCCCTGTTCCTCCCTACTGCCCGGATAGTTGTATTCTCGTCAACCCCCAGACACCCCTAGACTAACGGCGGAATCTCAGCACCCTGCAGTGTCCCCAAACCCGCGGCGGGGCGTACGCGCAAAGAGATTGATTCGTCACATCAAGGGCTCTGTCTATGCGATGCAAAGGCCCAATTGTATTTCTCGCGCTCGCTGCGTTGGCTCTCGGGACGTCCGCTGAGAACATCACCGGCACCATCCTGATTAAACGGAAGCTGACGAAGCGCAGTGTTACGCCCTCTGTCTCGGTGTACCAGCGCGGCGAAACGGTGCAGCTCGGCAAAGATACGCAGACCGACCCGCTCGCCTTCGAGCGCTCGCGCGTCGTGATCTACCTCGAAGGTTCGGCCCCTGCCGGCGTCGTACCCGCAAGCGCCGCCCCTGTGCCCCAGGTCGCGCAGCTCGATCGCCGATTCTCCCCGGATCTGCTCGTCGTGCCCGCTGGAGCGACGGTCTCGTTTCCCAACAAGGATCCCATCTTCCATAACATCTTTTCTCTGTCGAAGGCGAAGAGCTTCGATCTGGGCAGTTACGACCAGGGACAAAGCCGCAAAGTCGCCTTCCCCAGGGCGGGCATCGTCGATGTCTACTGCCACCTCCATCCCAACATGGAAGCGACCATCGTCGTGACTCCCAACCGCTGGTATGCGCGTGCCGACGGCTCGGGACAATACCGCATCCCCGATGTGCCGCCCGGCCAATACACCGTCGTCGCATGGCATAAGTACGCGGGCTTCTTCCGTAAGTCGATCACGATTGAAAGCGGCCACGACGCCGTCGCCGATTTCTTTATCCCTCTTCAAGAGGAAGCGAATCAGGAGTCCCGATGAATCCTCGCATCGGAAAACACCTGTGACCACCCGCTTTCGAACGCGTACCTTTCTCCTCTGCTTCATCCCGTTCGCCATCCTTCTGGCGGGCAGTTTCTGGATGATCCAGCGCTTCGTGGAGTCGACCGTACGCGACGGCTTGCGCATCTCGCTGCGGGCGAATCAGGTTGCGATCGCCAACATTCACGCCAAAGGCGATTTGCAAAATAGCCGCTTTCTCAAAGTGGCGGGCGAAAACTCCGCGCTCAAAGCCGGCATCGAGCTGCTGCTTTCGAATCCCGAGAGCGCCGCGGCGCGCAGAACCGTCGAAGATCAGTTGCGCGAGCTGGGCGAACACATGGGCTTCGATTTTCTGCTCGTCTCCGCCCCCAATGGCGCGCCCCTCGCTGGTGTCGTCCGCCAGCCTCTGCACGATGCGCGCGACGGAACCCAGCTCTTGCCTTTGGACCCCGCCCAGCTCGACCGCGCCGGCGAAGGCCTTCTCGTATTCGGCGGCCGAACCCTTCAGATCGCGTCGGTGGCCATCGATCAGGATGACGGCAATGTCGGATCCCTTTCCGTCGGTGAGTACTTTAACTTCGCGGAGCTCAACACTCCGGCGATTCTCCTTCACAACGGAAACGTCATCGCGTCGAACCTGCCGAACGTTCCCCTCACCAGCCTGACCGAAAGCCTCGCCGCTTGCGGCGATCAGTCAGAGTGCGATCTGCGCCTCCAGGGCGCCAACTGGATTTCCGCGCCCATGCAGTCCTGGAGCGGTGGCTACTTGCTGCGCAGCCTCGAAAACGTCGACGAAGCCGTGGCGCCTATTCAGGCCAGGCTTCACAAGCTTTTCCTCACCCTGTCGGTCGCCGCCGTGCTGATCGCATTGCTGTGCAGCATCGCCTCAGCGCGTTCCATTGTCGAGCCCATCGCCGCCGTGGTTTCCAATCTTCGCCACGCCGCGCGCACCGGCGTCCTCACAGAGCTCGAAGGCCCTCCTTCTTCGCTTCTCGAGATTCGCGAGCTGGCAGAAATCTACAATCGCGCCGCCGGGTCAGTGCGTGCGGCCAACGAAGACCTGCATTCGGCCTACCTGGAATTTGTCGGCTCTCTGGCCAGCGCCCTTGACGCGCGCGACGGCTACACCTCCGGACACAGCTGGCGCGTCAGCCATCTGTCGTGCGCCATCGCCTCGGCCATGGAACTCGGCGCGGACGACGTGGAGCGCATCCGGATCGGTGCGCTGCTCCACGACATCGGCAAAATCGGCATCGCCGACCGCGTGCTGCAGAAACCCGGCCGCCTCACCGAAGAAGAGTGGATCCTCATCAAGCAGCATCCGGTCATCGGCCGCCGCATTCTCGAAGGTGTGCAGGGCTTCGCGCCGTACCTCGGGGCCGTCGAGCTGCACCACGAGAACTGGGACGGCACTGGCTATCCGAAAGGCCAGTGCGGCTCCGAGACGCCCATTGATGCGCGCATCATTCACGTGGTCGACGCCTACGATGCGATGACCACCGATCGCTCCTACCGGCGCGCGATGACCCACGAGCGTGCCATTTCCATCCTGCGCGAAAATGCAGGCCGGCAGTTCGACGCCCGCGTTGTGGCCATCTTCCTCAGCCTGCCGCCGGAGATGCTCATGCGACCATCGCCCGCCTTGCAGGACCACGTAGAGGTGGATGAACCGGAAATGGCGGTGGTGGGGTGAAGAGGGCTGCCCGCTGCCTGCTCTGCTGTCTCGCGCTCCTGGCCTGTGCTGCGCGCCCTGTTTTTGCGCAGGAAGCCGGCTCCGGCATCGATTTTCGCGAATCCCTCAGCGCCCTCGGCGTCGACTCCAACGTGCTCTCGGCTCCGCCCCGCTCTGGTTCGCCGCTGGCTGCCGGTTTCCGCTCCGTTACCTATCCAGTTTGGAAGATCAATTCCAACTGGGGCGTCACCGGCGCATTTCAGTTCGTCACCCGCCCCTATTTCTACGCTGATTTCGACTCCACCGGCGACGGCGCTAAGGGCTTCATCCTGCAATCCAGCCTCAACTACGCGCGCGTTTCCGACAAGGGTTCGCTCCTGCTGCGCGCCGGCGTTCTCTCCACCGCTTTTGGTTCCTTCCTGCTCCGCTACGACGACGCCGACAATCCCCTGGTCGATATGCCGCCGCAATACGGCTACTACTACAGCCCCGTCTCCACCGCCGGCCTGCCCGGCGCGCAGATCGACGCGACCCGCGGCAAATGGGACGCCCGCCTGCAGTTCGCGAATTCCTCCCCCGCCAATCCGCGCAGCCTCTTCGCGCGCGATCAGTACAGCAACTGGGCCGGCGGCACCGGCTACACCATCCGCCAGGGTTTTCGCGTCGGCGTCGACGCGTATCGCGGTCCTTATCTTGACCGCCAGGATCCCTACTTCTGGCCAGGCGAGAGAAACCCGAACACGCTGCCGGCCACCGGCCTCGGCATCGACGCTGGCTGGGCGTACGGGCACACCAGCATTCAGGTGGAGGAGGATCGGTTCGTCTTCCCCTACACCGTCATTCCCAACTTCCGCGAGATGGCCGGCTACTTCGAGCTCAAGCAAGTCCTGTCGCCACGCTGGTATCTTGCTTTTCGCCCCGGCTACACCGCCGCCAGCGAGGGCGGCAACTCGCGCGTCCTCGAGTCCGCGGCGGGCTTCCGGCCCAATCGCTTCCAGCTGATCAAAGTCGATTACGAAATCGAGCACTACACCGACGAATCGCTCCGCAATCAAAGCACCCTCGCCTTGCAGTGGGTCACAACCCTGCACAAGGCCCTCGGAGCGAACTAGCAGCTCCGGCGTTTCCATCCCTCTCTTCATCTCTGACCTCCCCTCGAAAATCGCCGGCTCTCCCATGTCCCGCCAAGCGAGACGCCGGCCCCCCATTTCGCCCCACCAGGCTGGACTCATTAACTTAAACGTTTTATCTTGACGAAAGCCTGATCGGACCAGTAGCATTTCCCGTTCCTTTGAGGTGACCTCATGCAGTTCTTGTTGTTCCCCACCAGGCGCCTTCTGCGCTGTTGTTCTGCCGCGTTGTTTGTCGCAACGCTGTCCGCCTCCGCCCAGATGGCCCCCTCGCCCAAACCCGACACGCGCCCGTGGATGAATCGCTCGCTCTCTCCCGATCAGCGCGCCGATCTCGCAATGAAGGAAATGACGCTGGACGAGAAGATGAACTTCGTTCACGGCACCGGATGGAACGGCCTCCGCCCCGACGCGGAAATTCCGAAAGGCTCGCTCGGCGGCGCGGGCTACGTCCAGGGCGTGCCGCGCCTCGGCATTCCCGGCATCAACCAGGCTGACTCTGCTGTCGGCATTCGCCTCGCCGCGCAAGGCAGTCATTACGCCACACTGCTGCCTTCGGTGCTCGGCGCCTCTTGCAGCTGGGATAAAGACGCGCTCTTCCTCTTCGGCTCCGTGCTCGGCCGTGAGCTCCGCGACATGGGCTACAACATGTCCATCGGCGGCGGCGTCGACCTCGCGCGCGATCCCCGCAACGGCCGCAACTTTGAATACGCCGGCGAAGACCCGGTCCTCGCCGGGACCATGGTCGGCGAACTAGCCAGCGGCGTCCAGGCCAACCAGGTCATGGGCGACATCAAGCACTACGCCTTCAACGACCAGGAAACCGGCCGCACCATCGTCAACGTCAAGATCGACCAGCGCGCCGCCCGCGAAAGCGATCTGCTGGCGTTCCAGATCGCCATCGGCATGGCCCACCCCGCTGGCGTGATGTGCTCCTATAACAAGGACACCATCACTCCGCCGGGCGGCACCGACTGGTCCTGCGAGAACGACTACCTCCTCAACCAGGTTCTCAAAAAAGACTTCGACTTCAAGGGCTTCGTGGTTTCAGACTGGGGCGGCACGCACTCCACGGTCCACGCCGCGCTTGCCGGCCTCGATCAGGAGCAGCCTGGCTCGCAGTTTTTCGGCGATCCGCTCAAGCAGGCGGTACAAAGCGGCCAGGTCCCCATGTCGCGCCTCGATGACGCGGTCCATCGCGTCCTGCGCAGCATGTTCGCCAACGGCGTCATCGATAATCCGCCCGTCACTCAGGTGCCCGATCCCTTCCGCGGCCGCGACGACGCCGAGCACATTGCCAACGAGAGCATCGTCCTGCTGAAAAATGCGGACCACGCTCTCCCTCTCAATTCCTCCTCTGTCGAGTCCATCGCCCTCATCGGCTCGCATGCCGATGTTGGCGTGCTCTCGGGGGGCGGCTCTGCTCAGGTCGACGCACCCGGCGGCAACGCCATTCATCCGCACCCCGGCGGCGCCTACTGGATGGAGACCACCTACTTCCCGTCCTCGCCTCTGAAGGAAATCCGCAAACACGCGCCCAACGCGAAGATCGAGTTCGATCCCGGAACCGATCCCGCCGCAGCCGCGAAGCTCGCCGGCAGCTCCCAAATCGCCATCGTCTTCGTCAATCAGCCGATGAGTGAAGGCAGAGACGCGAGTACCATCGCGCTCCCCGACCATCAGGACACCCTCGTTGACGCCGTCGCAGCGGCCAATTCTCACACCATCGTCGTGCTCGAAAACGGAGGACCCGTGGCCATGCCCTGGGTGGATCACGTGCAGGTGATCGTCGAAGCCTGGTATCCCGGCATCGGCGGCGCGCAGTCCCTCGCTAACATCCTCTTCGGCGACGTCAACCCTTCCGGCCGTCTTGCCATCAGTTTTGCCAAGAGCGACGACCAGCTGCCCCACCCGCTGGTTCCCGGCATCGACATGATCGCCCATCCCGCTACTGCAGGCCACCATCGCCCCGGCGAACTTCCCCCCTTCGACTACGACGCCACGGAAGGTGTCCGTGTCGGTTACAAATGGTTTGAGTCCGAGCACAAGGACCCACTCTTCCCCTTCGGCTTCGGCCTCTCCTACACCAGCTATGAGTTCTCCGGGCTCAAGGCTTCGCAGCACGAGGTCACCGTCACGGTGCGCAACAACGGCAGCCGCGCGGGAACCGAAGTCGCCCAGGTCTATGCCGTTCTGCCCGTCTCGACTGGTGAATCCACCTTCAAGCGGCTCGTCGCGTGGGATCGCGTCGCCCTCGCCGCCGGAGAATCGAAGACGGTCACCCTCACGCTCGATCCGCTCTACCTCTCCATCTTCGACGTGAGCAAAAACGCCTTCACCCTCGCGCCAGGCGACTACGTCATTCTCGCCGGCTCCTCCTCCGCAGATACGCCCCTCAGCGCAACGGTCCACATCTAATAGCATTCCACACCAAAAGAAAACGGCTCCGCATCCTGACCAGGATACGGAGCCGCATCGTTTCCGTCGGCCCGCTACAGGCTACCAGCTACAGGCTGCTTTTTAGTTCGCTCCGAACAGCGGGCTGGGCGGGGTCGCGGGCACCGCGCTGGCCGGCGGATGGGCAGGGACTCCGGCCCTCCCG
>JBAVUB010000555.1:0-3853 GCA_049696575.1 Acidobacteriaceae bacterium
TCCAGCAGATCGAACGTGATATTCGCCGGCTGAAATCGCTTCGCATCCGCCTCCGTGATATACCGCACCAGCGACCCCATCGCCGTCCCCCGCGGAACCGGCTCCGGCGTCCCACCCCGCGCCGCCACCGCCGCATACATCCCCGCCAGCATCCCCGTCGCAATCGATTCGGTATACCCTTCGACCCCCGCAATCTGCCCCGCGAAGAAAATCCGCGGATGCTCCCGCAGATTCAAGGTCGGCGTCAGCACTCGCGGCGCATTGATGTACGTGTTCCGATGAATCTGCCCGTACCGCAGGAACTTCGCGTTCTCCAGCCCCGGAATCATCCGAAGAATCCGCGCCTGTTCCCCAAACTTCATATGGTTCTGAAAACCGACCAGGTTATACGAGTCGGCCCGCAAATTCTCCACCCGCAGCTGCACCACCGCCCACGGCATTTTCCCTGTCCGCGGGTCCCTCAGCCCCACCGGCTTCATCGGCCCAAACCGCAGCGTGTCCCGGCCGCGCCGCGCCAGCTCCTCCAGTGGAAGGCAGCCCTCAAAGTAGTCCAGCTTCTCCCACTCCTTCGCCTCCACGCTCTCCGCCGTCATCAGCGCGTCGTGAAACGCCTCATACTCCGCCTGCGTCATCGGACAATTAATGTAGTCCGCCGTCCCCTTGTCATACCGCGCCGCCAGATACACCTTCTCGCGGTCAATCGAATCCGCCTCCACAATCGGGCTGATCGAGTCATAAAACGCCAGGTGCTCGCTTCCCGCCAACCGCGCAATCTCCTCCGACAGCGCCGACGAAGTCAGCGGCCCCGAAGCCACAATCGTGATCCCGTCTTCCGGATCGAGGCGCATCACTTCTTCCCGATGCACCGTGATACGCGGCTCCGCGGCAATCTTCTCCCCAATCAGCCGCGAAAACTCCACCCGATCCACCGCCAGCGCATGTCCGGCCGGCACCGCGCTCGCATCGGCACATTGCAACAGTGGCGATCGAGCCCGGCGCATCTCCTGTTTCAGCAGCCACGGCGCTGTGTTCTCACTCTCGCTCTTCAACGAATTGGAGCAAACCAGCTCCCCAAAATCTTCGGTCTGATGCGCAGGCGTCATCCGCAAAGGGCGCATTTCATACAAATCAACTTCCGCGCCCATCCGCGCCGCCACCAGCGCAGCTTCCGGACCCGCAAGCCCTCCACCAATGACGCGAATCCTCATGCAGAAGGCTCGTCGGCCAACGCCCGCAACGGCTCATCCGTCAGCCGCATCCGCGTCCAGTCCTCCAGCGCCGTCGCTCCCAGCGACTTGTAGAACTCAATCGCCGGCTCGTTCCAGTCCAGCACGTGCCAGAACAGCAACGCGCACTTCCGCTCCACGGCCAGCGCCGCCACCTTCGTCAGCAGCGCCTTCCCGATCCCCCGCCCGCGAAACCGCGGCCGCACAAAAAGATCCTCCAGATGCAGCGCCCGTCCCCGCCACGTCGAGTACACCGGAAAAAACAGCGCGAATCCCGCTGCTTCTCCGTCCTCCTCCGCGATCAGGCACTCGAAATACCGCTCGCGGCCAGCCTGAGGAAACCCATCGCGCACCAGCTCCGCTGCAGTCAGCTTCGCCGCATCGGGCTCACGCTCGTACTCCGCGAGCTCACGCACAAAAGTAAGAATCAGCGCAGCATCCTCGGCAACGGCAGCTCGAATCGTCGTCATGCGTCCTCATTATAAGAATCGCGCAGTCGCCCCATCCGAACCCGTCTTCCGCCGCTCATCCCAGTCCAGGGCCCGTTCTTCCCGCAAAATGACCCCTTCCCACCAACCATGCCGCCACCCGCCACCACCTGATTGCGCCCCGCATCATGCGCCGTTCAATGAGTCAGCAAAACCATGCTTTCCTTTTCCCGTTTTTCGCGCAATCATAAGGGTAAGTTCGGCCCTCGGGCCTGGACTGTTTCCGCAAATCCCCAATTTGCGCTTGTGGTGACAGTCACGGAGGCGCTTATGCGGCGCTGTTTCGCCCAGGCAACACAGATTCTCCTCGTCGCCGCCCTCTCCGCTCCTGCGGGTGCCCTGGCCCGTGCTCAGTCTCCTCAGCTTCAACCCTCGAATCCTCCTCCCGATCAGCCGGCCGCTACCGACCTGACCCCGGAGGTCAAAGGCGATCTGGCCATGGCTCATCAGCAATATCTCGAGGCCATCAACGACTACAGCCAGGTGCCCAATAAATCCGCCGTCATCTGGAACAAAATGGGCATGGCCTACCATCATCTCTTCGCTGTCGACGAGGCCCGCCACGACTACCTCCGCGCCCTCCAGCTCCGTCCCGATTACCCGGAAGCCCTCAATAACCTCGGCGCCATCTACTACGCCAAAAGGAACTACGGTAAGGCTCTGAAGTACTACCAAAAGGCCCTTCGCTACGATCCGCAATCCGCGCCCATTTACAGCAATCTCGGCACCGCCTGGTTCGCTCGCGGCAAGGTCAATCAAGGCATTGAGGCCTACCGTAAGGCCTTCGCTATCGATCCCCACGTCTTCGAATCCGGCTCCGCTCTGCTCGTCAACGAGTCTCTTCCCGCCCACGAGCGCGCTCAGCAGGACTACTGCCTGGCCAAACTCTTCGCCCAGTCTGGCAAAAATGAGCAGGCCATCGAATACCTCCGCAAGGCGCTCAACGAAGGCTTCACCGACCGCAAGAAGATCCTTGAAGACCAGACCCTCGCCTCCCTGCGCGCTACCCCCGAGTTCACCCAACTCATGGCCGAGCAAAAACGCTAGCAAGCGCTAATCGTCTTTCGCTCGTCTTGTGTTCGGTTCTTCGTTCGTCTTTCGCTCGATTTTTGCTCGACTCTCGCTCGTTCTTTCGCTCGTCCCTCGCTCGTCTTTTGCTCGCTTTTTGCTCGGGTTTTGCTCGCTTCTTGTTCGCCTTTCCAGCCTTCAGCCATCCTTAAGCTGCCATTGATATCCTCTCGTTATGTTGCGGTCCTGCGCCTCTTCGAGACAGACGGCCCTGGCTGGCTGCGTCGCGCTTCTCTGCGCCTGCGCCGCCGCCCAATCCCCGTCCCCGCAACCCGCGCCCACCGCACCTGCACCCATTCCCGCCATCACTCTGGACCAGGCCATCGCCGCCGCCCTCGCCAACGATCCAGCCTTTGCCACCGCCCGCGCCAGCAGCGGTTCCGCCCGCCTTGACGCCGCCATCAGCCGGTCCGCGCTCCTTCCCAACGCAACCGCCAACGGCGTCTACACCTACACGACTCCCAGCGGCTTTATCAATAAGGGAGCACCCGTCGGCCTCGAAGTACTGCCGGCTTTCGTCGCCAACGATTCGATCCACGAATACTGGGCGCAGCTTCTGGTCAACCAAACCATCAGCGCCGCCAACCTTGCCAATTACCGCCGCTCCCGCGCCCTCGCCGCCCAATCCGCCGCCGATCTGGAGAGCGCCCGCCGCGACCTTGTCTCCCGCGTCGTCGCCGCCTATTTCTCCGTCCTCTCCACCGCCGAAAAAGTCGACGTCGCGCAGCGCGCCCTCGACGAGGCCCAAGCCTTCGTCGACCTCACGCAAAAACTTGAAAATGGCCGCGAAGTCGCCCACGCCGATGTCGTTAAAGCGGACCTCGCATTCCAGCAGCATCAGCGCGAATTTGAGAACGCTTCCCTCGACGCCGAAAAAGCTCGCCTCGATCTCGGCGTCCTCCTCTTCCCCGATCCGCGCACGCCCTACACGCTGGCAGATCAGGGCCAAACCTCCGCGCCCCTCCCCGACCAGCCCGCCGTCGAGGCCGCCGCCGCTCGCAATAATCCCGATCTCCGCAGCGCCCTCGAGGCCCTCAACGCCGCGCAAAGCGAGGTCCTCGCGGCCCGCGC